>JARRQQ010000186.1:0-13917 GCA_037381725.1 Sedimentisphaerales bacterium | reverse complement strand
TTACAAAGACGGCTCTTCAGGAGGACACGACGCCGAAGGAGATCCTCGACGAGGGGTTGATCGCGGGAATGGACATCGTAGGCGCTCGCTTCAAAAAGAACGAGGTCTATATCCCGGAGGTACTCATTGCGGCGCGAGCCATGAAGATGGCGATGGAGATTCTCGAGCCGGAGCTCATCAAGGCTGGCGTCGAACCCGTCGGCAGATTGCTCATCGGCACCGTTCAGGGCGATCTACACGACATCGGCAAGAACCTAGTCGCCATGATGCTCAAGGGAGCCGGCTTCGACGTGATCGACCTCGGCGTCGATGTAAAGCCCGAGAAGTTCGTCGAGCAGGTCAAGACGTCGAAGGCTCAGCTAATCGGCATGAGCGCGCTTTTGACGACGACAATGCCCGGGATGGAAAAGACCATCAAGGTCCTCAAAGACGCGGGCGTTCCCGTCAAGGTTATGATCGGTGGTGCACCCGTCACGCAAGATTACGCGAGCAAGATCGGCGCCGACGGCTACGCTCCGGACGCCGCCTCGGCCGTGGATCTCGCCAAGAGTCTTGTCGCCTGAACAAGGATTCACGAACGACGTCATTAGAAACCTCCGGCCCGACAAACAACCGTGTTTTCTTGCATTCGGTGGGTCGGACGCGATCAAGTACAAATGCAGCCGCTTGGGCGGCTGTTTTTTTGCGCCGGATTCTGGTATAATACCTAGCTGGCTATGCGGAAGATACAGTGTCAGAATTTGGCGCAGTTGTTGATGCAACTTCGGTTCACGCCCGAGAAGAAGCGGCGAAAGCAGCTCGATGCCGCCGAGCAATTGTTCGGGATCATCGACAAGGACAAGGAGTACCCGTTCGAGTTCGTGTGTTTTCGGATTACGGGCTTTCACCTCAAGAGCGACATCGATCTTCCGCTGGTCAAAGGTGACGAGCTGCTGGAAGACTTGCGAATCTTCATCACCAAGTTGAGCGGCCGGCTTGCTCAGCCCGTTGCCGAACTGGACGAGAAGGTCTATACCATCGAGGAGCTTGCGAAGACGGCGGGAGTCTCGACCAAAACGCTCTATCGCTGGCGCAAGCGCGGACTGATGGCGAGGAAATACGTCTTTGCCGATGGCGTCAAGCGTCTGGGCTTCTTGCAGTCCACCGTAGACCAATTCTTCGGTGGAAATGCTGCTCTTATCAGCCAGGCGAAGAGTTTCGAGCGATTAACGGTCAGACAAAAGCAGCGGATCATTAACGAGGCGGCCGGACTTAGCGCGACCAGCCACCTGTCCCGCCACCAGATCATCAACAAGATCAGCGCCAAGTTGGGCAAGAGCCACGAGACCATTCGATACATCTTGCTCAACTACGAACGGGCCAATCCCGAGAGAGCCGTCTTTAAGAAATCCGCCGGCGCCATTGAGCCGGCCCAGGCGGTTGAGATCTACAGGCTGTACACACAAGGGTGCAGCATCAAGGAACTGACGGAGCGCTTCGAGCGCAACAGAAGCTCGATATACCGCATCATTAACCAACGAAGGGCCAGGGCCCTGCTGGCTAAGAAGATCGAATTCGTTCCAAGCGATGATTTCTTCAGCGACGACGCCGAGGAGAGAATTCTGGCGGAATCGGCCGTCGATGTGGAGCCTGATCCTCACGAGAACCTTGAGCCGCTCAAGTTGGCCGGCGGTTCCATATCCGACTATCTCCAGACGCTCCAAGATACTCCCTCGCTCAACAGGGAACAGGAACTTGATCTGTTTCGTCGATACAACTATCTCAAATTCCTGGCCTATCAGCACCGTACCGGTACCAAGCCGTCGGCCGTGTCGGGGACCCGGCTCAGTCGAATAGAAGGCTACCTGGCCCAGAGCGAGCACATCCAGCGAACGCTCATCGAGGCCAATTTGCGGTTGGTTGTTAGCATCGCGCGGAAGCACGCGAGCCGGGGGGATTTCGCCCGCAAGGTTCCCGTACAAACACGCCGACTGAGCAAAGCCACGGCCACGTCATTGGAAAAGATTCATCATGATTTGAAGGCCGGGGAGACCGTGGATTTCGTCGCCGTGGAACGCGCCCATGGAAGTCTTACTCAGGTCATTGAAGACAATCTCGGCGAACGCGAGCGGTACGTCATCCTGAACCGCTTTGGTCTCGTAGGCTCGCGGATCAGGAAGGAAACCAAGACGCTCAAGCAGATCGGCGAGGACCTCGGTCTGACCAAGGAAAGAGTCCGCCAGATCGAGTTGATCGCTCTTCAGAAACTCCGTCAATCTCTCAGCAGTGAAGAATTCGAGCTTCTGACCGGCTAACATATGCCCCAAGACTATTGATTATTGACCAGTTCGATAATCTCCTGAACGATTTCGGCGTGTCGTTGTTGGGTGTCCGCCAGGCTCCTGAACGTCTTTCTAATGTTCTCCTCTTCGATCTGCGGGTGCGAGCATAACTTTGCGTAGAACTCCTTTGCCGAAAGAGCGAACCTCTTCATGAGCTTAAACTCTCGTATGATGCTGTTTGTATCACGTTTGCCGCTGTTGTATCGACGGCCCAGCTCGCGGAGCACATCCTGATGCTTCTTCGAGTCTTCGATAAGGACAATCAGACGTTCTCTGATTCTCTCAAACACCTCTTTCTTAAAATTGGCGGGCCAATCCGCCGGATCCAGATAGTTGTGATACACGCTGTTGCTGAACTGCTCTTCCATATCCACAGCCGAAAAGAGAAGTTGAACCAGCGTGGTCACATTGTCACCCTTCAGGTTATCCATAGTTTTTGCTAACATCATGCATACCCCCAACGATGTTTCACCGTTTTGGCAACATACTATCCTTTCCACCTGAGTGGGCTATAAGGGAATTCCCTAATCAAGCGCTGCTAATCTTGCCCGTTGGTGGCGTTTCGGTGGAGAGATTCAGATCAGTCACGGCTACGTTCACGTCAATTGCGGCAAGTTTTTGATCTATAAGGGGTTGTGATATGACGTGCGGGTGGTTTGGGAGACATCAGGTCGGTAATGTTTTCTATACAGACCCTTACGGCGAGGTAAACTAAGGCACTGGGTAAGTCTCCTTCGGCGAATTAGGTGAAGGCAACCTCCACGAGCCGTTTTCAGTTGATCCTAACAAGTCGCTCCGAAAAAAGGGCGGGCAAACGGACACTGCAATTGCCGCGTTTCGATCTACGGCCGGATCGAAGCGAACAGGCGGGAAAACGCACCCATTTGATTCTCCGTAATCCACACCTCCTTCGTCCGTGAAGGCTAATAGGTACTCAGCCTGATCTCGCAGCATGTAGTGGAGCCATTCGCCCGCCCAATAAACAAATCCTCAAAGCCAACCTCGCGGTCGTTGTCGACACAGTCTGCCGATCACCTTTGGCACGGACCAAAGATCGCCGTCGAAAGTACGAGATGCACGCAGCACGTCCAATAAGGATTATGCTCCAATACGTTAAGGGGATGGCTTACTTGCTGATCGAAGAAGGGACGCCGCACGCCTCTTTCTTCGTATGTCACTCAATCGGCGCTAATTAGGATGCCGGGCCCAACTTGTGGCCGGGACCGATGGTGTACAGACGTTTTTTTGGCTCAGCGTTGATGTGGGAGCGGAGAATCTTACCGATGAAGACGATGTGGTCGCCAGCAGACATTTGCGATTCGAGCACACACTCGAAATTCGCGACAGCGTCGGTCAACAGAACTGAGTCAATTGCCTTGGCCGGCTCGGTCTCACATGCGAATTCGGCGAGTTTGTCGACCTTTCTGCCCGATTTGGAGCCGAAGAACAAAGCCGCATCAGCCATCTGCGCGGAGGGAAATGCAATGGTGAAACAATTCGAGTGGTTGATCGCTTCGATGGAATAGTGCTTCTTCGCCACGGCGATGGCCATCATCGGCGGCGCGCCCGAGACAATCATCGTCCAGCCTAACGTGATGGGATTGGCCTTGCCGTGCTTGTCCTTGGCGACGACGATGACAACCTGTTCGGGGTATTTCGTCTTGATGGCTTCGGTATATTCAGCTTCCTTTTGCATTGCTTTTCTCCTAAGCTGGGTCTATATTCGGTTCGGAAAGATGCACAACGAATTATACGTGCCCCATTATTCGTGACAAGGAGAAAGACGTGGAGACCGTCGGTTTCATCGGTGGCGGCAATATGGCGGAGGCCCTGATAAAAGGTGTTGTGAAGGCCAATGTCTATCCGCCCGAAAACGTTATCGTGAGCGATGTTAGAGCTGAGCGGCTGGCCTATCTCGCCGGGAAGTACGGTGTCGTTCCGGCGGAAAGCAATGCCGAATTGGCAGCCAAGGTCGGAACCGCCGTTCTGAGTATCAAGCCCCAGAACATGACCGAGGCTCTGGAAAGCGTCAAGGGCGCCATAAATGGCGAGACATTGGTCATATCCATTGCCGCCGGGATAAAGGTCGCCAATATCGTCACGGTATTAGGCGAGCGCCCTATCATCCGTGTGATGCCCAACACGCCCGCCCTGATCGGTGAGGGCGCCAGTACGCTGTTCGCAAATCAAAGAGCGGCGAGCCACGTCGACAAAGCGATGGCGATATTCTCGGCGGTTGGAAAGGCCGTCGTGGTCGAGGATGAAGACTTGATCGACGCTGTCACGGCGGTCAGCGGCAGTGGTCCCGCTTATTATTTCCTTCTCATGGAGGAGATGATCAAAGCCGGCGTCACGTTAGGCCTCTCAGAAACCGTTGCCAAAGACCTGGTCTTGCAGACGGCTAAAGGCGCCGGCCTGCTTGCCGTGGAGGCGGACAAGAGTGGTGAAAGCCCAGCGGAGCTTCGCCGGAAAGTAACCTCGCCCGGCGGAACCACCGAAGCCGCCCTCAAGGTCTTCGCCGAAGGCAAGATCGGTGAGTTGATTACCGCGGCGATTATCCGGGCGCGGGACCGGGGCAGAGAGCTTTCAAAATAAAGATGATCGGATTTTCGTCTTTCGATACTTGGCGCTGGACTCCGATTGCCATGGGGTAGCTTATATGATTCAAGCCGACCAATTGAGCAAACGCTACGGCGACACCCCTGCGGTGGATAACGTTAGCTTCGAGGTGAGCAAGGGAGAGACTTTCGGGTTGCTAGGACCGAACGGCGCGGGCAAGACGACCACGATCAAGATACTCTGCGGCCTTTTGAGGCCGGACGCCGGATCGGTTACGCTGGACGGAAACACGGATCCGGGGTTGATTCAGGTTCGTTTGTCCTTGGGCGTGGTGCCGCAAGCCCTGGCCATATACGAGGAGCTGTCGGCCCGGGAGAACTTGCTCTTTTTCGGCAGGCTGTACGGACTGCGCGGGCCCGAGCTGAGAGAACGGATGGGGAATTGCCTTGAGATCGAGGGCTTGGCGCAAAGGAGCAAGCAGCGCGTCTCGAAGTACAGCGGCGGGATGAAGCGCCGGCTCAATATCGTATGCTCGCTCATGCACGATCCGCCCATTCTGCTGCTCGATGAGCCGACGGTCGGGGTGGACCCGCAGTCTCGGAATTTGATCTTCGAGACCATCGAGGATATGAAACGACAGGGCCGGACGATTATTTACACGACTCATTACATGGAGGAGGCCCAGCGCCTTTGCGACCGAGTGGCGATTCTCGACCACGGCAGGATTCTGGATATGGACAGCATCGAGAATCTGATTTGTAAACATGGCGGTCCCTCGCACATCGAAGCCGAATTCGAGGAAACACCGTCCGACCTCGACGCGATACGGTCATTTATCGACAGCAAGGAAATGCACCTTGAAGACAGGACGCTCAGATTCGAGACTGGTGAACCGATGGAATCTCTGGCGAGACTCAATCGCAGTGGGGCGCGTTTTCGGTCGCTGAAGGTCCAGACTGCAAATCTGGAGGATGTCTTCCTGAACCTGACCGGTCGGAGGCTTCGAGACTGATGAACAAGATACTATGGCTCGCCATCAAGGATTTGCGCGTGCTTCTTAGTGATAAGGGTAACATCTTCTGGGTTTTCGGCTTTCCCGTTCTGTTTGCCTTATTCTTCGGCGCGGTCTATTCCAGCGCCGGCAAAGGGCCTTCGGGCATGGAAATCGCCGTGGTCGATGAGGACAAGTCCGACTACTCAAAGTCCTATGTCTCACGGCTGGAATCCAACGAGGCCTTGGACGTCGTCCGAATGAACCGAGACGAGGCCATTGGAGCCGTCCGAAAGGGCAAGGTCGCTGCGGCGGTTGTCCTCTAGAAGGGTATCGGAGGTGGATTCGAAGCTCTGTTCGACAATGAGAATCCCAAACTGGAGATCGCGTCAGACCCCTCACGCCGGATGGAGAGCGGCTACCTTCAGGGCCTTCTCGTCAAAGCACAGTTCGAGACCCTAAGCAGCAAATTCACGGACCGGCGATGGATGAAGGATCAAGTTGGCTCGTGGCGAGACGACATCAAAAAGGCCGGCGGCGCCAACGATCTCGATGCGAAGCAGACGAAACTCTATCTCGATTTCTTCGATTCTCTCGACACTTTGATAACGGACGTCAACGAGGAGAACATTCGCGCAGGTTTTGACGGAGATATGCTGAATTTCGCCAAATTGGAGGTGAGCAGAGAACGCGAAAGCCCGATTGCACCGTTTCAGATCACGTTTCCGCAGGTTTTGCTTTGGGGCTTCATCGGGTGCACGGCGACGTTTGCGATCTCGATTGTGAAGGAGCGCACGCGAGGCACGTTTGACCGGCTGCGCGTCGGCCCTATCGGGCGCACCCATATCCTCGCGGGAAAGGGCCTCTCGTGCTTTTTCACCTGCGTGCTCGTTATGTGCATCCTGTTCGTTGGCGCCAAGGCGATCTTCAAGATGCCCGTCGGCAAGCCGCTGCTCTTCATCCCGGCGGCGCTATCCACGATACTGTGCTTTGTCGGTCTGATGATGTTCATGTGCACGTTGGGTCGGACCGAGCAGAGCGTCGGTGCGGCGGGCTGGGCGATCCTTATGATTGCGGGCATGTTAGGCGGAGCGATGATGCCGCTGGCTTTCATGCCGTCGTGGATGCTCCCGCTCAGTCACTTCAGTCCGGTCAAATGGGGCATATACGCACTGGAAGGGGCAATCTGGCGCGACTTCACGTTCACGGAGATGATTGGCCCGTGCGCGATCTTGCTGGCGATTGGAACGCTGTTCTTTTCGCTGGGCGTAGTGATGCTGCGAAGACAGGAGAACTAAGTCACCTGCAGGCTACTGGAGGGCACATGATAAGATGCCGAGAGTCTGAAAAAACGTTCCGCGCATTCTTGCAATGCACGCGTCGGTAACGCTTGATTGTAGAGGATTCCGTCGGCGATCACTCGATGACGATGGCCTCGACGGGGCATTCGTCTGCGGCCTGCTGAACCGCGTCCTCATGTTCGGCAGGGACTTCGTCCACGATCACCTGCGCGTGGTCGTCGCCCATCTCGAAGACCTCGGGGCAGGTATCGACACACAGTCCGCAAGCCGTGCAGGTATCTTCAATTCTCACTACCATAATCATCTCCTTGCCCACCTCTTTGACTCTCGTCTATTTGCGAGAGGCTCAAGACGACGGGTGGGCCGCTCTTGTATTAAGATTTTGTGACACATTCCCGCATACCGGGATTCATTCGCGCTGAACAATAGCGGCTTGCACAAAATTTGTCAAACCAAAATGTTTTGGTGGAAAACCGCATTTTTTCTGTTATACTTTGCGATGTATCGGCATGTTCAGTCAACAGCCGGACAATGATCATCAATATCGAAGATTCGCCGAAGGCGGAGCCAAATTTTCGGCCGGGTCCCATGCAGACCGAGCCCGTGAACCTGGTCAGGCGGGGAACCGAGCAGCCATAAGCGTGAGCTTGGTGGTGCCGTGGGTTAACCCGGCCGCCTTTTTGATTTATTATTTTCTATTTATGATTGCGGTGGAGCCGCTTGGACCGTGAAGAGTTAAAAGAGAGGACCAAGGATTTTGCTCACCGGTGTGTGAAGCTGGCTCTTGCGCTGCCCAGGGGATCGCTTGGCGACCATATCAGGGGGCAACGGATCAGATGCTCGACTTCTGTAGGGTCGAACTATAGAGCCGCCTGTATCGCCCAATCGAGGGCAAGTTTCGTCTCCAAACTGAGTATTGTCATAGAAGAGGCAGATGAGTTCTGTTACTGGCTGGAGTTCCTTATTGATGAGAAGCTGCTGAATGCCAAGCAAGTCGTCCCATTACTTAACGAGGGAATGGAGTTAACATCCATTTTTGTCAAAGCAAGAAAGACAATAAAAAATAGTAAATAGAAAATAGTAAATCAGAAATGTCCTACACTGTTTTAGCAAGGAAATACAGGTCGCAGACGTTCGATGACGTGGTCGGGCAGGATCCGATTGCCCAGACGCTTAAGAATGCTATCAAGACCGGCCGGGTCGCTCATGCCTATTTGTTCACGGGCACTCGCGGCGTTGGCAAGACGACCATGGCCCGCATCCTGGCCAAGGCGCTCAATTGTTTGGCCGTCGATGAGCCTACGACCGAGCCGTGCTGCAAATGCGATAGTTGCGTGGCCGTGAACGTGGGCGAGGATATTGACGTCATCGAGATCGACGGGGCGTCCAACAACCGGGTCGATGAGATTCGTGAGCTTCGCGAGAATGCGATCTATCGGCCGGCACGCTCCAGATTCAAAATCTACATCATCGACGAAGTACACATGCTGACGGTCTCCGCGTTCAACGCGCTTCTCAAGACGCTAGAAGAGCCGCCCAGCCATATCAAATTCATTTTCGCCACGACCGAGCCGAACAAGGTCATCGCGACGATCCAGTCGAGATGCCAGCGGTTCGATTTCAGCAACATCGGTCCGGCTGTCATCGCCGAGCAGCTCAAATCGGTCCTCAAGCAAGAGAAGATCAAATACGAAGAAGACCTGATCCTGCCCTTGGCGAAGATGGCCAACGGTTCGATGCGAGACGGCCTGAGCCTGTTAGACAGGCTCATCAGCGCGGGCGTCGAGCCGCTCAGCACCTCGTTGCTTGAGGAATTCCTGGGTTGTCCCAATAGCGAGAAGATATGGAACCTTGTCGAGCAGATCGGCAACAGCGACGCCGCCGGGACGCTCGCTGCGATAGAGGACCTCATCAGTAGTGGAGTCGTCGAAGTCCAGATCGTCGATTCGCTGATCGATTCCATGCGCGATCTGATGGTGGTCAAGTCCACCGGACGCGACAGCCGCTTCCAACTTCGACCCACAAGTGGCGGAACTCGAACCGTCGACCGAGAGCCGCAGACTCCAGCTAATGAATTTCAAGGCTCTGCCGAGCTAAACGACATCGAATCGGTGCGGGACAATTGGCCAGACATTCTGAAGCTTATTGGCAGTGAGCTCGGGCCGGGGACAGCCGCACTATTAAGCTCCGCCGTGCCGAACCGGTTTGAGGACGGCGTATTGACGCTCGAATTCAGTCCTTCGGCTCACACAAGGATAGGCGCCAGCAAGGACCGGCTGGAGCAAGTCCAGACCCTCTTGAGGAGGCAGTTTTCGGCGCCTCTGACGCTAAAGTTCAAGACAGCCAGGCACGATGAGGCCGAAACTGAATCTGGCCCATCCCAGCCGAAGACTTTCAGCCAGAGAAGAAACGACCTCTTGAACGACCCCGCGGTTAAGACCGTTCTCATGGGCCTCGACGCCACTATCACCGGCATCGAAGAAGACGCGGGCGATTAAATATTAACTGCCGACCATTGGCAATTGACTAATGTCTCCGAAGAGGGTAGGTCTCGCTGGCAGGCGTAGGATGGGCAAATGGCGTTTTTGCCCACGCGGGTTCTGAAGAGACTAGCCCCGTTTGGGCGCAATGACAGGATGAATGATGAGCAGTGCGTATACTGAGAGTCTGAACAGGCTGATCGAGGAGTTTGGGAGGCTGCCGGGTGTGGGGCCAAAGACGGCCGAGAGACTGGCTTTTTACATTTTGAAAGCCCGGCCGGAGAAGGCTATGAAACTCGCCGATGCGATTCGAGATGTGAAGCACAAGATTAAACGCTGTCAAATCTGCTACAATCTCTCGGAACAGGACGTCTGTCAGGTTTGTTCGGACCCCGGACGCGACAAGAGCCTGATATGTGTTGTCGAGCAACCCAAAGACGTCATAAGTCTCGAAAAAACCGGGACATGCAAGTGGGTCTACCACGTTCTCGGGGGCCACATCGCTCCGCTCGAAGGCGTCGAACCGGACGATCTGACCATCAAGGAACTCGTCGAAAGAGTGCACGCGGGCAACGTCAAAGAGCTTGTCATGGCGACAAATCCGAACTTAGCTGGCGACGGCACGTCGCTCTACATAAGCTCGCTGCTCAGAACGACCGGCGTTAAAATCACCCGCTTGGCCAGGGGCTTGCCCTCCGGCAGTACGATCGAGTACGCCAGTGGCAGGATTCTTAGCGACGCCATCCTGGGCAGGCAGGAAATAGAGTAATTTTTTGGGCGTGCCCCAGCGAATGAAGCTGGAGATGAGAAGGCAAATGCGGATGGAGCAAAGGATGAAGCTCGCTCCGCACATGATCCAATCAATGGAGATTCTCCAGCTCCCCATTCTCGCCCTCCAGGAAAGAATCGAACAGGAGTTGAACAACAATCCCGTTCTGGAGATGGCTGGGCCCGAAAATCCCGATGAGATCGATCCTGCTCAGGAGGAACCTTCGGGTGAAACCGATGAGAAGGACCTGGTTCTCAGCACGGACGCGAACAAGACCGAAGACTTCGAGCGATTGGACAGTCTCGGTGATGGTTTCACGGACTATATGGCCGAAGCCGGCCCCTTCCGCAGGCGGATTCAGACGGAGGAACGGGACAGAAAACTCGAGGCGCTGAAAAACACCGCCGCTCCACCTCAATCATTGCACGAATACCTTTCAGATCAGTGGCGACTGGTCGACGCCGCCGAGCCTGTCAAGAAGGCTGGCAACATGATTGTCGACTACCTGGACGACAGGGGATACCTGACCGTCAGGCTGGAACAATTGTACAACAAGGACAGGGGCGATTTCACCGTCGATGACCTGAAGGCGGCCTTGGAATTGGTGCAAAAGCTCGATCCGCCCGGCGTCGGGGCGCGCGATCTGAAAGAGTGCCTATTGATTCAGATGGCCCAGAGCGGCGAGGACATGAGCTTTGAGTCTCGCTTGATTGCCGAACACATGGACGAGCTGCTCGAAAACCATCTGCCGGACATCGCCCGGAAGATGAATTGCAGTCTCGAGGCCATCAACCACGCCATCGAGCGGATGAGCAAGCTCGACACCTCGCCGGGCCTGCAAATCGGAAGGAACCGGAATCTGCCTGTTACGCCCGACGTCATCGTGGAGGCCAATGAGGATTCGGGCGACTACACGGTTAGATTGGCGGATTCCGACCTGCCTCACTTGAGATTGAACGACTACTACACCCGAATGGCACGGGACGGGCGGGTCAGCGAGAAGACGCGGAAGTTCCTGCAGAGCAACCTGCGATCGGCTCAGTGGATTATGGAGGCCATAGAGCAGCGAAAGAGGACGCTGCTGAGGGTCGCCAGAGCCGTCGTGAAATATCAGAAGGATTTCTTCGACAAGGGGCAATTCCACCTTCGGCCGTTACCGATGTCGAAGGTCGCCCAGGAAGTGGGCGTTCATCTGGCGACGGTTTCGCGGGCGGTCGCGGGTAAGTACGTTCTCTGCCCCTGGGGCGTATTGCCGCTCCGGAAGTTCTTCAGCGGCGGCCGGGAGGACGTCAACGGCGAGGGCCGAAGCTGGGAGGCCATCAGGGCCGAATTGCAGAAGATCATCGACGAGGAGGACAAGGCCCGGCCTTTGAGCGACGACCAGATCCGCAAGAGACTTCAGAAGGCAGGCATCAACAATTTAGCCCGACGGACCGTCGCGAAGTACCGCAAGCTCCTGAACATCCCCGCCGCAAGATTCCGCAAGAAGTACTGAATTGCTTGCCAGCTTCACAAAAGTATCGCTGGCAAACCCAGTCCGATCGCCGCGCCGTACGCATAGTCCAGCCAGAAGATGTTGCCTATGTTGGCCAGATAAATCAGCGCCACGAGTGGAAAACTCAGCATCGCCAAGATGCTGCCGGACGAGGCTGCTTTCTTAGCGTGCTGGTACAGGGCGCGACCGTCGCCAATTGAAGGGAAGGCGTGCATGCCGATGGATATGCCGAGCCACAACAA
Source organism: Sedimentisphaerales bacterium (assembly GCA_037381725.1). Taxonomy (GTDB): domain Bacteria; phylum Planctomycetota; class Phycisphaerae; order Sedimentisphaerales; family Anaerobacaceae; genus JAFGTG01. The sequence continues at coordinate 1,759 of JARRQQ010000186.1, read as the reverse complement.
GAAGTAGGAAGAGAGGCTCTTCACTCCGAATCTGTACATGGGAAGAAACGCCGGAAAGCAGATGAACATGCACAGCAGTGAATTCACGATGAACGGTCCCACGGAGACCAGTAGCGCCGTGCTGAACTTCTTAATCTCCTCGTGGGCAACGTATCCCGCTGGGTTCCCGAAGCGGAAGAAGCACACATCGAACACTGCCACACCCCGCAGCTTACAAAACCACATGTGAGCTACTTCGTGAACAATCACCCCGGGGAATGTTACCAGGGTCACAAGCTGGCCCGGTATTAGCATCATGGCGTTTCCTCGTCTTTCTGGGTCCACCCGTTAGGGTATCTCTTGTTGAATTCGTTGCGGCTGATGATCTGCCGTGTGTACAGCCGATGTAGGATTCTCGGCTCGTATTCGGCATAGTATTCCTCATACTCCGGTTTCGAGCTTGCCAACGTTCTTGCCCGGTCCAACGCCGCCAGCGACTTGACTTTGTACTGTTCGTCGCTTGTTTCAGCGTACTTGCAGGCGTAAGCGGACGCGAGTTGCCCGACGTAGGCCGGATCATCCTTGTGCCGGGCGTCCATTTGAAGCGCCAGCGCCAGGAACTCGTCGTAATCCCCCTGGTCAAAAGCCACGCCGACTTGGGCGCTCATAATCAAGTCATCGAGAAACGGCTCATCTGCCACCCGTCCTTTGCACGATTGCAGCCGCTTCAGGGCCTCAGCCGACTTATTCTGGTTGAGCAGAAGCATGCCCTCATAAAGTCGGTGTTCTCAGGGACTAGCTTGGCCACGGACATAAAATGGGTGGCGCCCCGCTCAAGATCGCCCACGTTCATAGCCGCCATAGAGCACCTAAGCTCGTAGTAAGCACGAACGAACCGCCAGTTCCACGCCATCATGGACACGACCAGAACGACCATCCCCACGAGGGCGGCCTTGACCCACCCGGGGAACGGCCTGTTTTTGAACAGCGTCTCGCACGCCGGGCAGACCGGGAATTGCCCCAGTTTTGTCAACTCGGCGTTTCCGTTGTCCAGACCGCATCCGACACAGACCGTCGGATCGATCTGCCGCTCCACCTGCTTGGCGGGGATCTTCTCCGCGGCGAAAATAGATTCCGCACACGCTTTGCAGACGGCGCTTCCGCGCACCTTCAGCGTCTCGCCCAATGGGACTGATCCCTCGCATTTCTCGCACGTTATGCTTTGCACGATTTGCTCCTCTTGAGTGAACTCTAAAACATCTATCCCACTTCGTCGCCTATATCGGCATTTTAGACCAATAATTTAAGTAAAAGACCCTTTTCCCGGCGTGCAGAGGTACCAAGTTTTTCCGTACGTGTTTAACCGAGGATGACTACGGCTGGGAAATCCTGGCGCGTCGATGGGACGGATTATGCTGGCGTTAGCGATATTGGATAAAAAAGGCTGCGCCATAGGGCGCAGCCGTGATTGACTTACTGAGAGCATGGACATACGAGAGTCCATACTGACCGTTGGATTTCTATTGCAACGGGCCGCGAATTTCACCACCTGGGAACTGCTGGGTGTGAACGTTCACGTAAGCCCGATTCTCTTTAATCGCGACAAGCAGGTCGGCCAGCTCCTTTCCCGCTAACGGGCCGACGAAGTCCTTGGAGGTGAAGGAGCCTTCGCCCAGAGTTCCGCGAAACGCGCCGGGGATTAGCATGGACGGCGGCGCACTCGGATATAGCCAAACCGCCGGTGAGCCGTTGCCGCCCGGCTCGGTGGCGACGTGAATAT
>JARRQQ010000185.1:0-7406 GCA_037381725.1 Sedimentisphaerales bacterium | reverse complement strand
GTGCCTTCCAATCCGGCGAGCGTCGCCTGGCCGCGCACTTGTCGGCGTCCCGCTTCGGTCAAAGTCTGCACGTTGCCGCTCAACTGGCCCGACGTTATCTGCATGCCTTTCTTCAGCCCCAGCGTGTGGGACATTTGCGATGATACGGCGGCCACGTCACACTTGAAATTGCCCTCCAGGTTGTAATTCGAGCCCGCTTCGAGAAAATCGTTGAAAGATCCGAACGTGGTCGGGACTGTTCCACTGGCCGAAGCCGTGGCCCAGTCGGTCTTGAGTTGCAGGTTCTCGATGTCAATCGTGTCACCCTTGCGGTTCAGCTTGGCGTCTATGTCCAAGTCGCGCGTTTGCAGCCGATCCCCCTTCAGCGCGGGTCCCGTAACGTCCAGGTCCTTTGCCGTGATCTTCCCAGTCAGTCCCCCGAACTGACCGTCGTTAATCTCACCTTTGGCGTTGCCAGACACGACACCTTGGGCCTGAACGTCGATGCCTCCCAGGGCAAGGAACGGAGCAATAGACTCCAGATCGAGGTCGTTGACTTCAACGGTCACCTCGCCGGACGTTCCCTTCAAGCTCCAGCCGGTCTTCGATCCGCCCGGCGTGACGCGCCCATCGGCGCGGACTGTTGACGGCTTGCCCTTATTGGAGACGGCCATACTCAAAGCGAAAGTGCTTTGCTCACCCGGCGGGCGCAGGCCAAGCTTCGAGTTGATCTGCGTCGCCTCGACCGTCCGGCCCTCCGGGTCCGTTATCCGGAGAGTGCCATCTTTGACGACGACATCCGTGACCAGGGCGATTCCAGCGGCTTTTGTCGGAACGGGCTGGGGCGGCGAACTCGGCCGCGCGGCGGTTTTCGGCGCCGGTTCCCGGAGATTGATCTCGACCTTCGGATCGTCGATCACCGTCTGGCCGAAGGACAAGCGACCGGTCAAGATGGAAGTATAGTGGGGAACGGTCGCGATTCGCTGGGCCTGAACGGCGATTCTCCCGGTGTCGTCCTTGTAGCTGAAGTCCTCGACGCGGACGCCCTTGAGCCACCCCATCGAAAGGTCGGCGAAATTCGTGTGGCCGGCGACGGATTCGTTGATCTTTGCCAGGATGAGCTGGCGGCTTTTTGCGGACGACAGGACGACGGGTACGAGCAATAGGACCAGCGCGATCAGGATCACGGGCAACAGCAAAACCCATTTGATTACCCTCGTCCCGGTCTTCCTTTGCGGTTTCATCTGAGGTTTTTCTTTAGCTCGCATGGTCGCGACCCCCAAAAATGGTAGAGAAACAGAGTCAAAGAAACATGACGAAAGAGCACGAAAGCATACGATTACGATACCGGACTTGTGCCGTCTGAACCAGAGCTTTCTTACACGCTCAATAGACGATGTGATTTTGGGGAGGCTGGGGAATTGAGACAGGATAGCCGGGAATAGTGTTTCGCCGGATGCTATCCAGCAACCGCATGTGCAACAAGTTGCACGCCCTACCGCTACTGTGTCTTGCTTTTGAGCAATGGCTTGCCCGCGGGCGCGGGCTTAATCGAGCATGATCTCGTCTGATTTGCTCTTTATGAATTCGTCGATTTTGTCGATGTACTGCTTGGTAACGTCGTCGACCTGCTTCTTACCTTTTTCGAGGTCGTCTTCCGTGATGAGTTTGTCCTTCTGCTGTTTTTCAAGGACTTTGTTCGCGTCTCTTCGTATGTTGCGGACGCTGACTTTCGCCTGCTCGCCGGTCTGCTTGGCTTGCTGAACGAGCTGCTTCCGTCTTTCCTCACTGAGCGGCGGGACGTTCAGCCGGATCACCTTGCCGTCCACAATCGGTGCGATGCTCAGATCGCTGGCCTTGATGGCCTTTTCGATTTCCTTGATCGAGCCGGGATCGAACGGCTTAATCACGATCATGTCCATCTGCGGTGCGGCCAGCGTCGCCATCTGTTTCAACGGGGTGGGCGTGCCGTAAAAGTCCGCCCTGATATTCTCGACCAACCCGGTCGAAGCTCTCCCCGTACGAACGGCCTTCAGCTCATCCTGCAAGACCTCGACAGCCTTCTTCATTTTGGATTCGGTCTCGGAGACGGTACCTTTCGTAGGCATTGCTAACCTCACGTCATTAGTATCTTGGTGCCAACGTGCTCACCGCACAGCGCCTTGGCGATGTTGCCTCGCTGGAAAATGTTCAAAACGGTGATCGGAATATGATTGTCCCGGCAAAGGCTTATCGCGGCGTGATCCATGATTCGCAGGTTCTGCGACAGCACCTGGTCGTAGGAAAGCTCGTCGAAGAACTCGGCGTCGGGGTTGGTGTTCGGATCGTCACTGTAAACACCCTGGACCTTCGTGGCCTTGATCAGCAAGTCGGCATCGAGCTCCGAAGCCCGCAACGCGGCGCACGTATCAGTCGTGAAGAAGGGGTTCCCGGTCCCCCCGGCGAGTATGGCTACCCTCCCGTTGTCGAGGTGATGCAGCGCCCGCCGGCGAATGAAAGGCTCGCACATGGCCGGCACTTCTATCGCGCTGAGCACGCGCGTGGGCTGGCCGAGCTTCTCGAGCGTCTCCTGCAACGCGCACGCGTTGATGATGGTCGCCAGCATGCCCATGTAGTCCGCCGTGTTCCTGGGAATGTGACTCGTTCTGGAAAAGCTCTCTCCCCTGAGGATGTTGCCCGCGCCGACGACGACCGCCACCTGCGGGCCGAGCTTGCATATCTCGATGATTCTCTCCGCAATCGACCCGAGGGCGAAACCGTCAATGCCGGACTGGCCCGGCCGACAAAAACTCTCACCCGAGAGTTTCAGGAGCACGCGATGGTACCTGCTTTGCGCCATGTGTTTCGGTCTCTCACGGATCGAGATCGGCCATTCGCGAGGGACGTCCGTTATCCTACCTCAAAGCGGACAAACCTCTTTATCTTGGCTTCGCCGCCGACTTGTTTGGCGGCTTCGGCGAGAACTTGCTCGACGGTCTTGCTGTCATCTTTGACGAACGGTTGTTGCAGAAGGCAATTCTCAACGTAGAACTTCTGCATCTTGCCTTCGACGATTTTGTCGATGATGTTCGCAGGCTTGTTCTTGACTTGCTCGGCGAAGATCGCCTTCTCCCGCTTGATCGTTTCGGGGTCTATCTGATCCTTGCTCAGCGCGACGGGTTTGGTCGCGGTGACGTGCATGGCGATGTCGGTGGCGGTCTGCTTGAGCACGTCGCTGGCCGCCGTCGCGTCGTCGCCGGTCTCGATATCGACCATGCTGCCGACCTTCTCGTTGAAGTGAACGTACGTGCCGATCAGGCCCGGGCCGTCGAGCGTATACTTGGCGTAGTCGCCCACAAGCGTTTTCTCGCCCGTTTTGCTCACGGTCTCGGTTAGGACCTCGCTGAACGTCTTTCCACCGACGGAGGTCCCAAGCAGATTATCTACGCCTTCGTCGGCCGAACAGGCCAGGGCGTAGTCAGCCAGTGTCTTAGCCGTCGCCACAAAATCATCGCTCTTGGCGACGAAATCAGTCTCACAGCAAAGCGTAGCCATCACCGCGGTCTTGCCATCGCCGCCGACCCGGCAGACGACCAGACCTTCGGACGTTTCCCGCCCAGCGCGTTTGGCCAATGTGGCCAGGCCCTTCTTCCTGAGGATATCCATCGCTTGCTCAACGTCACCGTCGGCTTCCTGAAGGGCCTTCTTGCAGTCCATCATTCCCTGTCCGCTCATTTTCCGCAGTTCCATAACCATGGCTGCTGAGATTTCCGGCATATTGTAAGCTCCTGTCTTCTGGTCTTTCGCGACTCGTTGTTCGTATTACGTCCGCCGCCGACGCGACGCCGGCTGATGCACTATGGATTCTCCGTTTGTGGCTTTTCTTCTTTTTCCGTGGGCTGCGGGCGCGCCTCTTGCGTTTCCGGGGAAAGCGTACCTACCGCCGACGCGCTGTCCTGAGTGTCCTCGCCCATCGGCTGGGGCGGCTCGGCGCCGGCGCGGGCCATCGAAGGCCTTCTCGAACGGACGCGCCTGGGCCGCTGGGGCATCTCCTGACGAGCGGCCGTCATGGTCTTGCCGATCGCCACGGCGTCCGCCAGTTCATGGAGGATCAAGTCAATGGCCCGGATCGAATCGTCGTTGGCCGGGATCGCCACGTCCACCGCGTCGGGATCCGAATCCGTATCGAGCAGCCCGACGGTAGCGATGTCCAGCTTCTTGGCTTCGCGCAGGGCCAAATACTCTTTCTTGGCGTCGACGACGACCACCGCGCCCGGCAGGCGGGACATATTCCGAACGCCTTCCAAGTTAGCCCGTATCTTGCGCATCTCACGCTTGAGCCTCGATGCCTGCTTCTTGCTCTCACTGTCGAGCATCCCGTCTTCCGCCATCGCCTCCAATTGTTCGAGCCGTTGTAGTCGGGCGCGCACCGTCCTGAAGTTGGTGAGCATCCCGCCGAGCCACCGCTGAGAGACGTAGTGCATCTCACATTTCTTGGCGGCCGATTCGGTTGCTTTCTGGGCTTGACGCTTGGTTCCCACGAAGACGACGTCCTTGCCGGAAGAGACCACCTCGGCCAGCAGCTTCCTGGCGATCAGTAGACCCTTGAGAGTCTTCTTGACGTCGATAATGTGGATGTTGCCGCGCTTGGCGAAGATAAATGGAGCCATCTTGGGATTCCACCGGCTCACGCCGTGGCCAAAATGTACCCCTGCGTTAATAAGTTTCCGTGCCAGTTCTTTAGCCACAAAAAACCTCCAAACAATCTACACAAATTGCCTCAGACGCCGTACATAGACGGACAAAGTTAGAACAGTAAAATAAAACTCCCGCCATGTCAAGAACTTATGTAGGCATTTTTTTGTCCGTTGTGGACGGAATCGCGGGGCGGTCGGGCAAGGGAATCCCGACCCATTGAGCGCAGCCCCCCCGTCGCCGGGTCAAACGCGACGCAGAACTCCACGCACAAAACGGTTTTAGGCCCGGGGCGGGCTCAATACCAAACCGTGATGAGGATGTTGGGCTCGGTCTTCTTAGACTGGACCTCGCCTACAGTGACGTTCGTGTGCTTGATCGACACGCCCGGATTCTCTTTCAGCCATCGAGTGATTTGCTCGTCGAGAAAGCTGATGGCGCCGGGGTGCAGCTTTGTGAAGAAGGTCTTGACGCCTTCGATTCGGCCCGTAGCCGGCGTTTTCTGCACCGGCCTGGCGGCCGCCGCGGGCGATGCGGCAGGCCGGGCCACCGGCTTCGGCGCCGCCACAGGTTTCGGCGCCGCGGCCGCCGGTTTCTGAACGGCACTGCCGCCGCCCAGGTTCAAAGGCGAATGAGAGACGCCGGACCCGCTCGGGCCGGAATCATCGAAGGGAATCGGCTTGTCGACGTCTTGATTGCCCAGGTTGTTGTTCCCGAAATTATCCATAGATTCTCCCTTCACCAAAAAATGAGACTGAGTGATTACCCCCCGTGAAATGATACCGCAGTTCATCAAACACAAGCGACATCGCGACCTTTCCAGTATATCATCGGCTTCGCTTGTCTGCTTTTTGGGATATCTTGAGGCTCGACCTTCCGCCCGGCCTCTTTCAGCGGCGTCTTTCTTCGCGTCTTTGGCCTGGCAGGGCTGGCCTCAAGAGGCCTTTTTTTCGGAGGGCGGCGCTTCGGCCTTGGTTTCAGGCTTCTTGGAATCACCCTCTTGCGCCTTCTGGGCGGCTTTGGTCTTTGCGTCCGCTTCCGCCTTGGCCTTCTCCGCCGCGGCCTGAAGCGCCTTGGCCTTGGCCATCGCCGCCTCGGCCTCTTTGGCTTTTGCCTCGGCGTCCGCACTGGCCTGAGCCGCTTCGTCCTTTATCTTCTCCAGCGCCTCTTCGGCTTTCTCCGCTCGCGCGTTCGCTTGTCGGACGTCGATTTGGGCCTGTGCCTCCGCAGCCCGTGCTTCGAGACGGGCGTGTTCAGCCTCTTGCAGTCTTTCGTCCTGAACTCTCTGGCGAGCCTTAAAACCGAACGGGTCCGTCATCAAGTCACTCAGGTCCGTACGGGCGGCTGGATCGTGCTTTCTCTGCACGTCCGCCATCATGTCCTGCTTGGATCCGCCGCCGGTCGAGATCGTCGGAGTGAGGATGAAGACGGTCTCGATGGCCCGCTTTTCGGTATCCTCGCCGGAGAACAGGAAACCGATCAGCGGCAGGTCTTTGAGTACGGGGACGCCTCGAATCACGCCGAAATCCGCCGTCTTCCTTATCCCGCCGATGATCAGGCTCTCGCCTTCGCGAATGCGGTTTTCCTTGTTCGTGATCTCTTTCTTTGTAATGATCGGCACCTGCTTGACGCCGTCCGGCGTGTTTCGCGCTCCGAGGATGATATCCGTTTCCAGGCCGATGTATCCGTCGGCGAAGACGTGGGGTGTGATCTCAAGCGAATCGACCACGTCTTCGTATTCCGTCCTGCTTTCAAGATAATCGGATACGGTGCTGCGCATGGTGATCGTGTCGATCGGCACGTGCTCCGTTGACGAGACGACGGCCGTCTTGCCGTTGACGACCTGAAGCGTAGGATTCATCAGAATCTTCAGATAGCCCCTCGACTCAAGCAAATCGACCAACGCCGTGAAGTTGTGGCTCGCGCTCAAGTACCCGATATTCAAACCCATTCTGGAGCGCTGCAACTCTCGCAGCGAGGCGCCGGGGAACGCCGGTAGATAGGTGCCGTCCTTGATCAACTGTTGAACGTCGGCGCCGAACGCGTTGCCTCCCGGTTTCAATGCGATGCCTTCACCGAAGAGATTTTCAATTTCGACCGTTGTCTCCCGGTCGAACGTCATGTCCGCGTAGATGTCGGAGATCAGGCAACTGATCCTCACTTGAATCGGTGGGACGTCGACAAGCTCGAGCGTCTCAAGTATCGCGTCGATGTCTTCTCGCATCGGACATCTTACAATCAACTGATTGGTCGCGGGATTGCTCGTAACTGTGTAGTTCGCGACGGTCGTTTCCTTCGGCTTTGGCTTGGCCTTAAAGACCTTGGTGCTGAATTGCTCGTGAAGAATGGTTTTCAGCTCTTCGGCCGTGTGGTACTTGCAGAAATAGAACAGCTTCCACTCCGAAGCGCCGCCGACGATTTGTTCGACGACTTTGGGTGGAGCCTCATAAACCTCGGGCCGGACCCCGTTGGGCTCGGGGGCCATTACGTCGATTCGCAAATCGCGAAGGGTGTTTTCAGCCTCGCGCTCGGTATCGGACTGGGCGAAGATGCTCCCCCACCCTCCAGTCCATAATATAACCGCCGCAGCCACAATGAGGCCCCGGGGGCGGCCGACTCTTAGGCTGCTACCCATCATAGTCACCTGACCGTCCTAACCTTCCCATACGTGGCCGAGGGCACGTGCATGCGCCTCCACCAGTACTTAGACGAGACAAAATCCAATTATATTGCCTGTTTTATTATCGTCAAGT
>JARRQQ010000184.1:0-7426 GCA_037381725.1 Sedimentisphaerales bacterium | reverse complement strand
GCGGCGCCGAGATCATCAGCGCTTTCCTGCAGAATTGTGCGGACGTTACCTCCGGGCCCGGCGAGGATCAGAGCGGCCACCCCCGCCACGTGCGGACAAGCCATCGACGTGCCGCTCATGGTGGCGTAGCCGCCGCCGATGTAAGTCGAATAGATCGAAACGCCGGGCGCCGCGAGCTCCAGGGCCGCGCCCGTGCTGGAGAAATAGGCCCGTGTATCGGAATGATCTATCGCCCCGACGGCGATCACGGAGTCATACGCCGCGGGATAGTCCACCGTATCCAACTCGCGCCGGCGACGCTTTCGGTAGTCGTTGCCGGCGGCGGCGACCACAATGATGCCGGCGGCGCCGGCCCGGCTACAAGCGTCCCGCATGGTCTGATAGTCAGAGTTGGTGCCCAGGCTCAGGGAAATAACCTGCATTCCGTTGTCAATCGCCCAGTCAACGCCGGCCGCGACGTCGCTTAGATAACCGCTGCCGGTGCTGTCCAGTACCTTGACGGCATAGATAGACGCCTCCGGTGCGACCCCGACCACGCCAGACTGGTTATCCAGCGCGGCGATGATACCCGCGCAATGGGTCCCATGACCGTTGTCGTCATCGGCGTTGGTTGTGTCCTCGACGAAGGTGACACCTCCGGCGACGGCCAAATCGGGATGATCCAAGTCGATCCCGGTGTCGATGAGAGCCACTTTGACACCCGCTCCCTTGTTGCTGATCGCGTGGATGGCCCCTGCGCCGACGTGACTGACGCCCCAAGAAGCGTCGAGCTCGACGTCAAGGGCATGAAAAAGACCGTCTTCCTCGACGTACGCGATGCTCGGATCGGCTCTCAGGGCAGAAACCTGGCTGTCGGAAAGTTCAGCCGCCACGGAGGAGAGAGAGCGGTAGGCTCGGTGCACGCGGCCGCCCCGGCGGAGCACGAATGATCGGCGGTTTTCGGCCGTTCGGTGCCCCGTACCTTCCTTGAAACCGATCAAGACTCGTCGTTGGGAATGTTCTCGCCGAGCGGGACCTGCCCCGGCGGCCAAACCGGCCGGAAGCACTACACCCATGATAACTGCAATCAACACGTTCGTTCGCATGGTCGGGTCCCCCTTGACACTTTCCTTGACCTTTCTGTCGACGCAGACGTTATCCTATCATTAGTAGACTATTATAGTATACTATGTCGGAAGGAGCAACTGATTTGCTGCAATCTCTCCCGGTCGAAAAGACCTTATCATCCTTCCTGAATCCTGCGGCGGTCCTCGATCCTTGGTTCCTGCCGAGTTCGAGGATGTAATAATCCGCATAAGGTGAATTTTGTATTGCATATTTGCGCCAGAGGCGTTATAAGGTCGTTTTTCGGGTATTCAGGTGTGGCCCGAACCGGTCCTTACTGCTCGCGGGGGGATTGAATTGCATAGGTCTGGAGGATACGACGTAGGGGAGCAGTCGGGAGGCAGTGTTAATATAAGTATTGATAATCTCTTGTGTTAGACAAATGGGAGCAGTTATGAAGCGTAAGATGGTTACGATCGACGGCAACGCCGCAGCAGCTTACGTGGCTCACGCCACCAACGAAGTAATTGCGATCTATCCGATCACTCCAAGCTCGCCGATGGGGGAAATCGCGGATGCCAGGACCGCCAAGGGTGAGCCGAATATCTGGGGGACGATTCCTTCGGTAACGGAAATGCAGTCCGAGGGCGGGGCCGCCGCCGCCGTGCACGGGGCGCTGGCCGCTGGGGCGTTGACAACCACCTTTACCGCTTCACAGGGGCTGCTGCTAATGATCCCCAGCATGTACAAGATCGCTGGAGAGCTCTTGCCGACCGTCTTTCATATCTCGGCCCGCTCGTTGGCGTGCCAGGCGTTGTCGATTTTCGGTGATCATTCGGATGTTATGACCTGCCGGGAGACGGGCTTTGCCATGCTTGCATCGTCGAGCATTCAGGAAATAATGGACATGGCGCTGATCTCTCAGCAGGCGGCTTTGGCTTCGAGCTTGCCTTACCTGCACTTTTTCGACGGCTTCAGGACGAGCCACGAGGTGCAGAAGGTCGAGGAGTTGACGCTGGACGATATGCGTGCCATGATCGACGAGGAGTTGGTCGCCAGGCACAAGAGTCGAGGGCTTTGTCCGGATAGGCCCATGATGAGCGGCACGGCCCAGAACCCCGACGTCTACTTCCAGGGCCGCGAGACGGTGAATAAATACTATTTGGCCGTTCCGAAGATCGTTCAGGAGGCCATGGACAAGTTCGCGAAGATCGTAGGACGGCAATATCACCTGTTCGACTACGTGGGAGCGCCGGATGCGGAAAAGGTCATCGTCGTGATGGGATCGGCGGCGGATACGGCCGACGAGACGATCGAGTACCTGGCTGCGAAAGGCGAGAAGGTCGGCGTCGTGAAGGTGAGGTTGTTCCAGCCGTTCAGCACGGAGGACTTCATCGCGGCACTGCCGGTAACGACGACGAAGATCGCCGTGCTCGACCGAACAAAGGAACCCGGGTCCATCGGCGAGCCTTTGTACTTGAATATACGAACAGCCGTCGGAGAGGCGATGGTCAAAGGCGAGGCACCCTTCAAGGGCTATCCCGTCATCGTGGGAGGTCGGTATGGCCTCGGATCGAAGGACTTCACGCCGGCTATGGTCAAAGCCGTCTTTGACAATCTTGACGCGGATAAGCCCAAATACGAGTTCACCGTCGGCATTATCGAGGATGTGACAAATACAAGCCTGGACGTCGACGAATCCTTCGACGTTTCTGACGAGGGCTTCTTCTCGGGTCTGTTTTACGGACTCGGCTCGGACGGGACGGTCGGGGCGAATAGAAACTCGATCAAGATCATCGGTGAATTGACGGACAACTACGCCCAGGCTTACTTCGTGTATGACTCGAAGAAGGCCGGCGCCGTGACCGTATCGCATCTGCGGTTCGGCAAGAAGCTCATTCAAAGGCCTTACTTAATCAGCAAGGCCGATTTCGTTGCCTGTCACAATCCCGCCTTTTTGGAGCAGTTCGACATGCTCACGCCAGCTCGTGAGGGGGCAACGTTCCTTCTGACGAGCAGTCACGGGCCGGACGAAGTCTGGGATACGCTGCCACAGGAGGTGCAAAAGCAGATCATCGACAAGAAGCTGAAGTTCTACGTGATCGATGCGATTGATATTGCACAGGAATTAGGCCTCGGCGCTCGAATCAACGTCATCATGCAGACGGCGTTCTTCAAGATCAGCAATATTATTCCACTTGAGACGGCCGTCGGAGCGATTAAGGACGCAATTCAGAAGACGTACGGCAAGAAGGGCCAGAAGGTCGTCGATATGAACAACGCGGCCGTCGATGCGGCGCTGGACAAAATCTACGAGGTGAAAGTCCCGAGCCAGTCCACCAGCAAGATCAACATGCGGCAAGTGGTACCCGATGATGCGCCGCAGTTCGTCAAAGAAGTGACGGCTGAGTTGATGGCGTTCCACGGGGACAAGCTGCCCGTCAGTAAGATGCCCGCCGACGGAAAATTCCCGACGGGTACAACGAAGTTCGAGAAACGCAACATCGCCGTGAATATCCCGGTTTGGGAGCCCGAAGTGTGTATCCAGTGTGGCACGTGCTCTTTTGTCTGTCCCCACGGCACCATTCGGATCAAGGCGTACGATCCCAAGTACGCGGAGGCTGCGCCGAAGACATTCAAGAGTGCTGACGCCAAAGGCAAAGACTTCGCGGACATGAAGTTCACGGTACAGGTGGCTCCGGAGGATTGTACGGGTTGTGGCGCGTGTGTCCAGGCCTGTCCCGCCCGGGAAAAGGACGCGGAGAAGAAGCCGACCGGACGCAAGGCGATCAACATGGCCGCGCAAGAGCCGCTCAGAGATAATGAGCGGGAGAATTACGACTACTTCCTCGGGATTCCGAATACCGATCCGAAGCTCTTCAAGCCGGCGAGCGTCAAGGGCAGCCAGCTTATTGAACCTTTGTTCGAGTATTCCGGCGCCTGTGCCGGCTGCGGGGAGACGCCCTACGTCAAGCTGCTGACCCAGTTGTTCGGCGACAGGTTATTCATCGGCAACGCTACCGGTTGCTCGTCCATCTATGGCGGCAATTTGCCCACGACCCCGTACACGAAACGCGCCGATGGCAGGGGGCCGACCTGGAGCAACAGTCTGTTCGAGGATGCCGCCGAATTTTCAATGGGGATGCGTTTGACGGTCACCAAGTTCACCGAACGCGCCCTATGGCTATTAGACAAGTCCGCCGAGAAGGGCTGTGTCGAGAAGGGCTTGGCCGAACAAATCCGAGAGGCTACATTGACGAATGATCCGGCGAGCGAGGCGATTGAACAGCAACGTGCCCGCGTGGACGAGCTCAAGAAAGTGCTCGCCCAGAGTGACTGCCCTGAGTGCAAGCATCTGCTCGGCCTGGTGGATTATCTCGTTCGCAAATCCATCTGGGCGATGGGAGGGGACGGCTGGGCCTATGATATCGGATACGGCGGACTCGACCATGTCCTGGCAAGCGGCGCCGACATGAACGTGCTCGTCCTGGACACCGAAGTCTATTCCAATACGGGCGGCCAGATGTCGAAGTCCACGCCCAGGGCGGCCGTAGCCAAATTCGCCGCTGCGGGCAAACCCGCGCCGAAGAAAGACCTTGGCTTGTTAGCAATGACCTACGGCAACATTTACGTGGCCAAGGTGGCGATGGGAGCGAACACCAATCAGACGGTCAAGGCCATTGTCGAGGCCGAAGCCTATCCGGGGCCGTCGCTAGTTATCGCCTACACGCATTGTATTGCGCATGGTTTCAATATGACGTTTGGCCTCGGCGAGCAAAAGAAGGCTGTCGCGTGCGGACACTGGCCGCTGTACCGGTTCGATCCCCGGCTCAGAGACCAGGGCAAGAATCCATTGCAGCTTGACTCGAAGAGTCCCACGGGAGACTTCGAGGAGTACGCTTACGGGGAGAATCGTTATCGCGTGCTGAAGCAATCGAAGCCGGACGTAGCGGCCGAGCTGATGACGCTTGCGAAGAAAGACGCGGCACAAAGATATGCGCTGATGGAACAACTCGCCAGTCTGAAATGCGATCAATAGTCAGCAATAGGAGGTCGGAGAAGATGAGCACTCGATTGTCGGAAACGCTTGGTGTGGTTCTTGCGGCGGTTTTGGTTTTTGCCGGATGTGAGCAGAGTCAAAAGCAGAGTGAGGAGGACGTGGCCACCGGATTGGCGCCGGAGACGGTGACGGTTCCTTCGGGCTTCACGAGCGACGTGTTCGAGGCCGCCGGTGGGCTGGAAGCATGGAAGCAGACCAGGAAGTTGCAATTTGACGGCGTGGTTACGCTCTATGAGCCGGACGGAAGCTTCTATCTGACCGAACAGCATTACGACGTTTATCCGTGGTTGGGTGCGATCGACGTTTCCGGTCGCGAGTCGGGAGGCGAGTATGTCTGGCGGCTTTCGGGCGGGCAATTCAGCGAGCCTCACGGGGCGACCGTTGGACCGAAGCTTCCCTCGAATCTGGAGCGTTCCTGTCTTGCCGACGCGATTCTGGCGATTGCGACGGCGCCGGTTCGCCTGCTGGATACGTCGGGTCAGCTTGACAGGCAAGAGACCGCCATCAGAATACAGGGACGGTGGTACTTTCCGATCAACAAGACCGGGGGGCGCACCGGGGCCTCTGTTTTTTACCAAGGCAGGGACAGCCTCTTGGTTGATATGATTCGCGTGGATTGTGCCGGCCCGGCCAAGTCGGTCGTCGTGCGAGGTTATGACTACCAGCAGATCGAGAGACAAGGGCCGGTCGTACCCAGGAAGATAGAGATATTCGAGGCCGGCGCCGAAGGCACCTTGCAGAAGCGACTCGCCCAGATCGACTGCTACAGGACGATGCAGGCAAAGTAGTGTGGCGAAGCCGGACACTTAGCCCGTTTCCCCAAGACGTGCGTCGGCGGACTGAGCGCGGGTGGTGCTTTGTCTGAAAAGTCTGCTTCCATTTAGCGGAATTCAGTCGCCTTTTCTGCATCACACTTTTTTGTCCGGCCGGTTGGAATCTTGCTCTGAGGGAGGCGCGTTTGTGCCTACTCTGTCATCCCTTTAGTTATCGGCCTGCCCTGAAAGAGCGATACTAAATCTCCTCAGCTTCCCTGGAAAAGGTTAAGCCCCTCTCATATCCGGACGATAAGTCCCAACGAATGAAACGTGTTCTATTCACACGGCAAGGATTATGATTGCGATGGATGTCAGGGATTTGAGGAAGTTGCCGGGCGGGCGGAGGATGACGGCTGAGCGGATCAGCCCGGCTCGCTGTCTGCACTTCTTCCTTGTTTTGACCGCCCCTCTCGTTGTCTTCTTGTCGGGTTGCGGCAACAAGTTCTTCGATCCCGCTCAGGTGGGTCGTTTTCGACCGGTCCCCGCCGTCAACGTCATCCTGGATTCGCTCGGTATCGCGGAGGAGACACCGCCGGCCTGGGAAGGAGCGGAAGAACCTCTTCCCGTTGATATCGTACCTCGGGGTGCGGACTACACGCTCAGGGCCGGGGACATGGTGACTATCGATATCTATGAGTTGCTTCGAGAAGGCGTTCACCACGTTGCCAACTACGTCGTGACCGAGACGGGCAAGATTTCCATCCCGGACGTTGGCGTTGTCCAGGCGGCGGGTCTCACCGAGACGCAGCTCGAAGACCAGATCAAGAAAGTCCTATCGCCGAACATCTTGAAGAAGCCATCGGTTACGGTGACTCTGCTCGCTTCTCAGCAGCGCGCTTTTTCTGTTTTGGGCGACGGAGTGCAATTCCCCGGTCGATACTCCATCCCGCGATACGATTTCCGATTGACCGACGCACTCGCTACGGCAGGCGGATCGAGCCAATTCAACGCCAGCTATATTTACGTCTCGCGTTTTATCCGCGAAGGCGAGCTTGCTCCTGAACTCATCAACCCTGGCTACGGAGAGCTGAAGTTGGGGGTCGTTGAGCCTGACAATAGCCGGCGACGGTTCCAGTCCGGTCGGGCCGCGGCGCCGCAAGCGCAGCGTCAATGGCCTCGCAGCAACGTCGTCGTCGCCTCGTCTGAGATGATCGGAAACGGGGAACAGGCACCGTCACCATACCGTTTCGATCCGTATGGCCGTCAACCTTCGAGGCAGCTCTACGCGAACAATTCCGGCCGAGCACTGAATCGGGGGACGCAGTCCCCGCCGGCACAAGGCCCGGCCAGCGTCGACAGTGTGCTTCAGACGCTGGCTGAGCGGACACGCGGTGCAAGGGGTACAAATCCGCCGTCCCAGCCGGGCCAGGCGCCGATGCAGCCCGCGACTCCTACTCAACCACAAGCAACGACCAGCCCGCTGAGTCCCCAGACCAGCCAGCAAGGCGAGACGGAGTGGGTTTTCCAAAACGGCAAGTGGATACAGGTGCAGGTACGCCCGCAGAGA
>JARRQQ010000183.1:0-10921 GCA_037381725.1 Sedimentisphaerales bacterium | reverse complement strand
AAAGTTGGAGTCGTCGCAGCCGTCGCGTCAATGACTTTAGTCACTTTAGCTCACTTTAGTCACTCTCAGAACGCTGACGCGCAGGCTCCGAAGGGACAAACGCGGATACACGCCAGGCACTCAATGCACTCCGTCTCGTTATAGCCTACCTCCCGCGTGGCTCCGTCGGCGATGTGTAACGCCCCGGTAGGGCAATGGGTGATGCAGTGGCCGCAGTGCGTGCAGCGGTCCTCGTCCCGTATCACGCCCTTGCCGGTCGAGTTGACGGAGACGTTGAAGGTCTTCACGAAGGCCATGGCCCCGCTGATGTCCTCTTCCGTGCCGGTCACGTCCAGCACGAGATAACCTTCCTCTTCAGGCGTGACCTTCGCACGGAATACATTGACCACGAGATTGTGATCCTTCACCAAGTGGTAAATGATCGGTTTTTCACACTCGCATCGTGGAAAGAACAGCATCAATTTTTTTGTCACGGCTGCACTCATGACGGCTTCTCCCTTGTCATAAGCGGTTTCATTTTCACGTCTTTGGGAAGATACGCCATTGGTTCGGCCAGCCGGAATTCTCCGCGTTTGATCTCATCGGCCAGCAGATGAGCGATCTCCAGCGCCTTGTGATAAGAAGACAGCGAACCCACCACCACCTTCCGGCCCTCGACCTCGATCCGGCCGCTCCGCAACTGCTCGTAGCTCACGTAGCGCATCACCTTGCCCGTATTCTGCGGATACTCGTGACTGTAATCGACCACGGGCGCGAGAATGTCCCGGTCGCGTATGCAGGTCCGTTTCAAGACGTCTTCGTTCAATATCGGGATGGGTATTCCGACGCCCAGCGCCAAAGACACGCCGTATCCGCGAAGGCTGACGCCGCGCACGAACTCGGGGCGCATCTGCTTCATATCGGCCGTCAGCGCCAGCGTGCCCGCCCCTCCCATGGGGATCCCGTCGGGTGTTCTCTCGCAGGCGCCGGCGTGCTGCGTCCCCTCGGCGTAGACGTGCCCCTGAGCACCCGCCAGCCAGACCTTGGTCCCCACGCCGATCACGTCGTAATAAGGGTCGTTAAGCAGCGGTGACAGTTGTCCCGCCGAACAATAGTTCGCGTTCTTGCAGCACGGCTCTAATGTGCCCATGTAGGTATAAATCGTTCGGTCCGAATTGTTGATGCCGACGTTGTAGTTTTGGTAGCAGTTCCGTGGATTGACCATGATCGCCTGATTCAGGTCGTTGATGGAGAAGTAAGTACGAAGCTCACGCAGCGGGTAACAATCGGTGCCGTAGGAGAGGGCGAAGAGTTGAAGCGTCTTGCCCGCGACGAGGTCTTCGATCACGTGGCCGCCGCCGTAGCGGAACTCCCCCGGATGATACATATTCGCCGAATCGCCGTGCCTCAGTTGCGTCGCGCCGAGATAAACGTCCACCGCGGCTACCCCCGTGTAAACGAGAACGTCCTCGATCCAAGCCTCGGACATGCGAATCTTGGGCTTGGAATGTCCGAAGTTCAGAAAGCACCCGGAAGAGCACATCGGGCCGAACGTGGCCGTGGTGACGACGTCCACCTCTTCGGCGGCCGCCGTCAGGCCCGTCTTGTCAACGTAGTCCATAATCTCGTCGGCTGTCAGGACCATCGCCTTGCCTGACTCGATCCGGTCGTTGATCTGTTTATAGGTCTTGATGGTGTCCTTCTGCATTTAAGCCATCGCACCGAACGCGAAACGCTTACTCTATCGCTTGAAGCCGGTTTTGTCAATTCCAATGGGTGCGGCCTTCATCGTGATTATCACTTTTCAGGATGGGAGCGGCTCTTGTGAGGCCGAAAAAGGCAATTCTTGAAAAAAGGCTTGGCTTCTGGACGGAGACCCGCTAATATGAGGAGTTTAATACTTGGGCCGGACCCGCCGCAGCGGGCTGCAAGCCGACGTGGCGGGCCAAACGAACGAGAGAAGACAGGAGATAGATCAGTGAGAACTGAAATTTTAGACGCGGTTGAAAGCAAGAGTCTCAAGAGTGATATCCCTCACTTCGAGGTCGGCGACATCGTAGACGTGCACTGCCTGATCAAAGAGGGCGACAAGGAGCGAACCCAGATCTTCACCGGGACGGTCATTTCCCGCAAAGGGCGGGGCATTAACGAGAGCTTCACGGTCCGGCGAATCGTCAACAACGAAGGCGTCGAACGAATCTTCCCGCTGCATTCGCCGAACGTCCTGGACATTAAGGCGATTCGCAGCGGCAAAAAACGCCGGGCCAAACTCTATTTCCTCCGGCAGCGGACCGGCAAGGCCGTCAGACTGGCCCAGCGACACAGCGACCACACGATATCCAGGTAGCCAAGGCGTAATGCCTGTTTCTATTGACGAATGGCCTTGCTCGCGCTCGTTGTGGGATGTATGTTCATCGCGCCCGAATGAATGAGATTCGATATACGAGAATTCCTGTCGACCAAGCGTCGGCTGTTGGCGGATAAGAGGCGGCTCGGCCGGTGGGGCGAGAAACGTTGCGAGAGATTTCTCAAACGCAAAGGCTTCAAAACAGTCGCGCGCAATTTCCTTTGCAAAACCGGCGAGCTTGATCTGGTCATGGTCGATCCCGACGGAACGCTCGTTTTCGTCGAGGTCAAAACCCGCGCGAACGAGGAGTTCGGGCCAACCGAATCGGCCATCACGTATAACAAGAAAACGCGAATGCACCGCGCGGCCCGCTACTTCCTTGCAACGCACCACATCGAGGATCGCCCCTTGCGCTTCGATGTCGTGACCATCGTATTGGGCAATGAAGCCCGCCCGCAAATCAGACACTACGAAAGCGCCTTCATACCGTAGAGCAAGGCAACCAGGCAAGCTCGGGCCATTTTACGCCGTGGACGGCAACGTGATTTGGAGGGTATGACGTTGATGGCCTGTGCGAGTTCCTTTGACAATTTCGTAGGAATACTGTAACGTTTCGGCTGTTTCGCGATCTTGGGAGTAAGAGATGGAGTTGATCGACACGCATTGCCATTTGACCTTTGAGCCGCTGGCCGACGATATCGAGGGGGTGCTGGAACGCAGCGAGTCTGCGGGAGTTGCCTCGTGGATTACGGTTGGTACGGACCCACAGCACAACCGCAAGGCTGTCGAGCTGGCCGACCGGTTCGAGCGGATGTATGCGGCTGTCGGTGTCCATCCGCACGACGCCAAAGACGTTACCGGCCAGATCATCGCCGAGCTTAGGGAGCTTGCCCGCAGCGAAAAGGTTGTGGCGATCGGCGAGACGGGGTTGGATTATCATTACAATCTCTCGCCGCACGCCGAGCAAAGGCGCACCTTCACCGCTCAACTGGAGATCGCCCGGGAGT
This sequence comes from Sedimentisphaerales bacterium, assembly GCA_037381725.1. Taxonomy (GTDB): domain Bacteria; phylum Planctomycetota; class Phycisphaerae; order Sedimentisphaerales; family Anaerobacaceae; genus JAFGTG01. The sequence goes on along the minus strand of JARRQQ010000183.1, from coordinate 7,588 downwards.
TGAATCTCCCGGTCATCATTCATTGCCGGGAGGCGTTCGACGAGGCTATGTCGATCCTCGAACAGTACATCCGGGTGGAAGGCCGGCTCAAGGGCGTGGTCTTTCATTGTTTTAGCGGATCGGCCGAGCAGGCGCGGATCGTTCTCGACCACGGTTTTCAGCCCGTACATGTCACCGGAGCCGATGCGAAAGCAGAAGATCAACGAGCCGACCCTGATGATCCACACCGCCCGGTTCGTAGCCGAGTTGAAGGAGATGCCCCTGGATGATTTCGCCGCGGCGGCTGCGGCAACGAGCAGAGACTTTTTCGGGTTGCCTTGGGAAGGATCGGCCGTATGACTCTCGCCATCGAAACGAATAAGCTGACCCGCTGGTTCGGCACTCTGCATGCCGTGGACGGCCTCGACTTGCGCGTGGAGGCCGGGACGTTCTACGGCTTCCTCGGCCCCAACGGCGCGGGCAAATCCACCACCATCAAAATGCTCACGGGACTGCTCGCTCCCACAAGCGGCTCGATGTCCATCCTCGGCGAGAACACGGCCGACGCCAAGAGAGCCATCCAGGTCAAGCGGCGCGTCGGCGTGGTGCCGGAGGAACTGTCGCTGTTCGACAACCTGACGGCGCATGAGTACCTGACCTTCGTCGGGCGCATGTACCGGTTGCCCGTAGCGACGATCCGCGAACGCAGCCGGGAGTTGCTGGCCATGATGAGTCTGGATGGTGAGCAGAAGAAGCTCACCCTCGAATTTTCACACGGCATGAAGAAGAAGCTCACCTTAGCGGCGGCGCTGATTGCGAATCCGGACCTGTTGTTTCTTGACGAGCCTTTCGAGGGCGTCGACGCCGTCTCCTCCCGCGTGCTGCGCGACGTGTTGAAACGTTGCGTGCAGCGCGGCGCCACCGTGTTCCTGACCTCGCACGTCCTGGAGATCGTCGAGAAGCTCTGCACGGACGTCGGGATCATCGCCAACGGCAAGCTCGTCTACCAGGGCACGATGGACGAGATCCGCCAGAGCGGCTCGCTGGAGGAGCGGTTCCTGGAGGCCGTCGGCAGCGATCACATCGAGCGGCAGTCACTTAGCTGGTTAGGGGATTAAATGGACTGGGGCCAACTACGCACGATCCTCTGGCTGCGATGGCGTTTGAGCCGAAACCAATGGTCGCGCGGCGGGCTTCTCAATGCCGTGCTGAGCGTGGTTGTAGCTGTGGCTCTGGTTATCCTGGCGATCGGCAGCGGTGTTGCCGGCGTGCTGGTCGGCTTCCTTGTGCTGACTGAAATGTCGCCTGCGAAATGGCTTATCGTATGGGACGTGATCGCCGGGTTGTTTCTGACGGCCTGGATGATCGGCTTGGTTTCGGAAATCCAGCGCTCGGAGACTATCGACATCGGTCGGATGCTGCATCTGCCGGTCTCATTGAAAGACGTCTTTTTAATAAACTACATCGCATCACACGTGACACTCAGCATCATTCTATTCTTGCCCCTGACGCTGGGGCTTTGCCTGGGTCTGATCCTGGGGAGAGGCGGCTTTATGATCGCCCTGGTGCCGTTAGTGCTCGGTTTCGTCTGTATGATTACCGCGTGGACGTATTGCCTTCGCGGGTGGATCGTCACGCTCATGGTCAACAAGCGGCGCCGCCGGACCATTATCGCCGGGATCACCTTTGGATTCATATTGCTCAGCCAACTTCCGTATCTGATCGGCAATCTCCAACATGACCGCAGACGACACCGGCCCAAAACGAAACAGTCGGTGCCATCGGAGGAACAGAAATCAGCCCGTCCCGCCAGCTCGGAGAATGAGGCTTCGCTCCGTACGCTATTATTGGCGCACAAGGTCGTACCTTTCTTGTGGGTTGGCAACGGCGCGATGGCACTGGCGCAGGGGAATCTCTGGCCCGCGGTTTTAGGGGCCGCCGGTGGGTTCGGTATCGGTGCATTGGGTTTGAGGCGGGCCTACCGCTCGACCGTTCGTTTTTACCAGGGACAAGCAACCGGCAGAAAGATTGCAAAGAGAGCGAAGGCTGAAAAGCTCCCCGCCGGAAGGAACCTGCTGGAAAAGCAACTGCCGGGCGTCCCGGAAGAAGCCTCGGCTGCGGCGCTGGCCTTCTTCCGTTCCCTTTGGCGAGCACCCGAGGTCAAGATGGCGCTGGCGACTCACTTCATCATGCTGATCATCTTCGGTGTGATGATCTTCGCGCGACGGACAGCGTCGCTCGGCGATAATTTCAGACCGTTCGTGGCGACCGGCGCCGTTGTTTTCATGTCTCTGGGAATGGGTCAGATCGCCTGTAATCACTTTGGCTTCGACCGAGGTGGATTTCGCACGCTCGTTCTGCTGCCGGCGCCGCGAAAGTACATCTTGCTTGGAAAGAACCTTGCGTTTCTACCGATCGCCCTCGGAACGGGACTGGTCTTTCTCGCACTCGTCAAGATCGCGATGAGTATCTCACCCATCGTCTTTCTCGCCACCGGCTTGCAGTTGGTGGCGGCTTTCCTGCTTTTGAGCATGACGGGAAATCTTTTTTCCGTGCTAGCTCCCTTTCGTGTTGCTTCCGGGTCGCTTAAACCGACCAAGTCCTCTGCAAAAACGAGCCTGTTCGTTTTCTTGTCGCGACTGTTGTTTCCGACGGTGATGGCGCCGATATTCTTCCCGGCGGCGATGGGACTGCTGTGGTCTCACGTGGGTTGGCTGTCCGCGGGCCTGGCAAACCTTCTGCTCTCGGCGGTGCTATTGGCGATTCTGGTCTTCCTCTATCGACTCAGTCTAAACCCCCTCGGCAACCTTTTGCAGCAACGGGAAAAGGAAATTCTCCAAGTCGTCACCCGGGAAGTAGAATAGAGATCAGCTCTTCGTAAACTCAATTGTCACGATGCAGTGTCCTCATCGTCAGTCTCCGACGCGATGGATGTATACCGCCAATTCGCTCCCAATGCCGTCGGGCTTACCCCAGCTTTGATCTCCGCCAGCCACGGTTACGTCTTCCTGCGTCAGACGTTCTCCGTCGGCACAGTCAAACCAATCGAATTCGTACCGGCCCGGGCGGACGTCTTTCAGGCCGATATTGGCTTGCAACTGAGAGGCATATGCGATGTAGCTTCGCCCCGGTCGTGCGAGAACGTATTTCGTCCCAGCCCAGCTCAGCTCATCATGAGGTGACATCTCGTTGAAGGTCGTGGACTCGAAGAAGCGCACGAGCCGGCCGCAGTCTTCAAGATCGCTGTTCGGCGTCGTCGCGATATCCATTCCCAGGATCATCACGTACGCGCCGCCCATCGCACACGCCCAGGACTTCGTTCTGCCCTCGGCGCCGGTTCCCCAATCCGCCGCCTCGGACAGGTTCAGATTGTACCGGCCCTTCGCCTCGTTCCACGCCTTCACGATCCCGGCGTGAAGCTCCTCGGCGGTCTGGACGTTATACTGAATGGCGAACTGATCGATGTTCGGTTCGTCGGCGAATTCCGAAAAATCCAATCCGTTGAGCTTATGCACAGCGATGGCGTGGTCGTTGTCGTCGGCTGCGCGGATTTCAGCAGCAATCTTCCTGGCTCGCTCGACGCTGAGCCCCTCCTGATATTCCTCTGCAATACACCATATCAAGTTTTTATGATGCTCAAAGCGGTTGACGAGCCTACGTATGAAGTCCTTCTCCTGTTTGCCGACTTCGTCGCCCGTCCTCCAAACTCGCACGTTGTCGTCATAGAAAAAGAAATAGATGACAATGCCGTTTCGATCCATTGCCGTGAACCACTGCTCCCACTGCCCAAGGACTCTTGGATAGAGGCCTTTACGCGGATCATTTTTCACAAACGGATTATGCGTCTTGTCCCCATCACCGCCGTGAGACCGGACCGCCATCAGGTAGATGCAATTGGCTCCCGTCCCCTTCATCTTCTCGATCAAGTCCATCTGATCACCGTGCCGCGTCCCGTCCGGCTGCAGGACGCCGCGATAGAGGAAACCCTCCGGGTCGCCCGGCCCGCACATGAAGAATGGCCCACCGCCCTCGCGCTTGAGCCACTGCGGATGCTCAGGATCTACGATGAGCCGACCACTCTTGGATGACACGACCGCGTCTTTGAACAGCTTGAAGACGTGGTTCTCCATCTCAGAGCCTCGTATCTTTGCGTCGTTCCAGCTTATGATCGCGTCCAGAACCGGCAAGACGACCATCGCTCGCAATCCGCCGTGTCCGAAGCAACCATAGGTATCGACTGGCGCATCCGGCCAATGCCTCCCTCTTTCCCGACCCACTCCATTCGTCCACCACAGCCAGCTATAACTGCCGAGGTGGTCGCACTGATTGTCCGGGATACGCTTGGATCCGATGGAGCGCTGGCCCGGGATCATTTCGGCTGCCTTGTTGCCCGCACGCGGAATCGAGTTCGGCAGTGGACTTGTTACCGCCATTGTCGCAAGCTTGCGACTGATGAGCTGCTTGCCTTTCCATCGGCCCTTTCGCAAATAAAGCAACCCGAAGCGGGCAAAGTCGCGCGGCGAAATCCCGACGCGGCCGGGCCTGTCCTTGACGCCGAAGGCCATGAACGTCGGATCGTCCTGGCACTGAAGCACGTCGGTGAGCATCGGATGAAGAACCTCTGCGTCCACCGTTTCATAGTCGGCCCCATAGACCTTCAGAAACAGCGTGTCCCAGAACAGCGCCATCTGCCAATCGTTATAGTCAAACGCGGTTCCCGGCGCCTCAACGAGGCCGTAGCACGATATTTGGTTGGCAAAGTGCCGCCACGTGATGTTGCGATCTTTATAGCCGAGGTCCTTGTTGATCTGATTCAGTCGCGGCTCCCACCTGTTGACCCGCTCGTTGAGGCTGGAGATCTTGCCATTCTCCAGAGCCTTAAACAGAAAGTGTGAATAGAGTGGTTTGGCCGCTGATGCAACGTCTCTTCGCCGGCTCGCATCGCCCCAGGTGTAGACCATGTATCCGTGTCGAACGATGCAGCCGGACCCGCCGGCATATTCGCCTATCTTCTTGAGCTTCTTTGCATCCAGGCCGACCTCTTCGGGTTTCTTTGTCGCCCATTCCTTGCCCGGATAGACCGGGGAAGTTTCATTTGTGTACGCTCCGACAGCGGACGTGTATGCAACCGTCAGAAGCGCCATTGACAATGTTCTACTCAGACTCATTTCGGCTCCTCTTTTCATTCCTCACTCAGGTTATTTTTGACCACCGAATCCTCCAACTTTTTGTGGTCGCTTGGTGCGTCGATCAGCACGTTATCCGAGAACAGGATGTGCCTGCTCGGTTCGCCTTTGACGGTGAGGGCCTTGGGTCGCAAGCCGGAAAACAGGTTGCCCGAGACGGCGATGCCGGAGGTGCCGTTCAAGACCATGCCGGCTGCGTTTTGGTCGTTGGCCGCGCGTTTGAGCTTATCGTCGCCGATGTAACTGTTGGAGAAGTTGTTGCCGGTGACGGTGATGCGCCCGCTGTTCGGCCCGATGCTCAACGCGTCTTTGCCCATGATTGTGAAGGTGTTGGCGCTGACGGCGCAGCCGTGCGCATCGCGCAGCGCGACGCCGCCGGTCTCCTCGTGAGCGATCACGTTGGCGCTCAGGGTGATACCGTAGCAATCCCGGTCCAGCACAATGGCCGTGCCCTTGCACTCCTCGATCATATTGCCTGAAACGACCGAGCCGTACGTGTTCTCGATCACCACGCCGTCGCCGAGATGGTCGTCGAGGCAATTGCCCGTCATGCAAAGGTTGAAGCCGTCGATGAACCGCAAGGCGTCCAGGTTTTCCTCGAACTGGTTCGCCGCAACGACGACGTCGTGACAGCCGATGGCGTTCAGGCCCGTCTTCTTGTTGTAGGTAATCAGCGAGTTGCAGATGCGCGGGTCCTCGTAGCAGAAGTACATATGGATGCCGTCGCCGCCGTGATAGCTGATGGTAACGCCGTCGATGAAAAGCTCGTTGATCCGCAGGGCCTCGATGCCGTGGCCGCTCTTTTCGTTGCCGGTAATGCGGAAGTCAGCTAAGCGAATCCGCCACAGCTCCGCGTTTCGATTGTCGGCGCCGCCGGGGTGCTGGAGGATCAGCGCGCTTTTGCCTTCGGTATTGACGTTCTTGATGTGCGTAGCCGTTCCCGCCCCTTCGATCAGAACGTCGCCTACCGACACCACTAAAGGCTCCGAAATCTCGAACGTCCCCGGCGGCAAGCGTACGACCCCGCCCTCCTCCGGCAGCGCGTCGATTGCCGCCTGAAGACTCGGATACCTGCTCGCGTCGATCATGGCCCGCGCTCCAGGCAACCGCACACTCGCGGAGACTCCCCCTCGCACCTGATCATCCGCGATGCAAAAGTAGCCAACCAAAATTGTCACAACAACAGTTACAGCTGATGTCCAATACGCCCGTTTCATAATGTCTCTCCTAATTCGTCAACAAGCTAATCTTGAACCACGAAACTCTCAATTTCGCAATGGGGTGGCAGCCTCAAAGCCGAAGGCTTTGGGGATGGTCGTCGGAAAAGCCATCCCCAAGCTTCCCCTGAGGCTGCCACCCATTTTTGCCGGTCTTTAGTTTAACCTGATCTTGCGAAAGGATCAAAGACGGATATGTTCTATTGATGGATTGTCATTCCTGCAAAAGTAGGAGTCCGGATTCATAACAATAGATTCCGCATCAAAATCCGTTCTGAGCCCAAAGCAATTTGGACAAGCAAGATAGAAGATCAACATAAGCAGAAAATCTGCCGACCCTACAGAATTATTTGTCGTAATAGATGTTATGTTACCTCAATTTATGTAGGCGAATCTTTCGTTTATTTCTATCACTTTTTGGAATATTTAGGAATCTGACGGTGCGATCGAATTGTGATATGGTAAGACCTATTAGATTCCCATTAGGATGTTCCGCAATTGCGCAACCTACAAAGTTCGCCAATAACTTCTCTACATTTTTGGATGAACATGCGAACTATAACACGGATGTTTCGTTGTTATGGTAATTTTCCCAAGGCGTCTTTCCACCCGTCGGCGATTCTCACAAACGGTTCGTAGCCATGTTCGAGGATGTACTCTGCAGATTGCTTATAACGTTGGTACTTCCGAGCCTTCTTGCCATACCAATTTTGTAGTATTGGGCAGGAAGAAAATTCTTCGCAGTCGGTACAGGTCTGCAACTCCTTGTCTTTCATACAGCAAATCTTTATCCTGCATTTGGCCCTGTCGATGTCTCGCTCGCCGTTGTCGTAGCCCAGTCTGCAACCGCAGCACGATCCGTCGCGAAAGGCCCGGCACGTCTTGCAATACGCACAACAACAGCCGATGTCAATGATTGCCATTCTTCCCTACCGTTATGACAACGTTTCCCTTTTTGTGCCCTTTTTCGACGTATCTGAAAGCTTCGGCGGTCTGCTCCAGCGGATAGCACCTGTCTATAACCGGCTTTAACTTTCCCATCCCAATAAGCTCTTTTAAGAAGACTAAATCTTCAACTCTTTCAAGCGCTACGCCGCCTTTGACTCTCTTTCCGCCCGTGATTGAAGTCCATAGTATTTGAACGAGCTCAGTTAGACCCATCAAACACGCGAGAAAGATGCCTTCGGGCTTCAGCAAGCTTTTGCA
>JARRQQ010000182.1:1363-12114 GCA_037381725.1 Sedimentisphaerales bacterium | reverse complement strand
GGGAAACTCGTCCGCTCAGGCAACGTCGCCGGCCGACCGGTTTGCATGCGTATAGTCAGCGATCCTTCGGGCCGCTCGTCAGTGTTGTTTGCAACGGATCGAGGCGAAGTCAGAGCGTTTGAGCTTGAGGAATAGACGCGCGTTGGCGCCCGCGTGGGCAATTATCCCGCAAAGAACAGGGGCCCGTATCTTAGGCTGATACGGGCCCCTTGAAATCAACTTCGTTGACAGCTTGCCGTTCGGACGGCTACGGTTGCGATCGATATAGCCGGATGTCGTCGATGTACATCGTGCCCGAGCCACCGGCTGAAGTCATGCCCGACTTGCTGCCTAAACCGATCGCGAGCTCATCCACGGTGGTCAGATCAATGCTTTGATCGGCGAAGAGCTGCAGCGGAATCCGCCACTGCATCCAGACCGTCCTTCTCGCAGCATCCGGATCATCCTGAGCCACGATCCCCGGCGAGCCCGCGGCGTTGGAAATCGCCACGTACAGCGGCTCGGCGGTATTGCCTGAAGCACCCCGGAACCAAAGCGACAATTGACCCACACCTGCGATTGTCCAGTCGCGCGTCGTCGTCAGGGTCCTGACCGCCTCGGAATTTGTCACGCCCGCATCGTTGGTGTACAACAGCGGCATTGACTGGTAACCCCCGTGCACAATCGCCTGCTCGGCATACGGAGGCATCAAATAGCCCACCTGAGCGCCGTTATCCGCGATGCCGAAACCGTCGATCCACGTCTGCCAGATGGCCTGTCCCCCCGCGTCGTCGTCCGTGTAACTTTCGAAATCATCGACCAGAAGGTAATCGCCGACCGTGAAATTCCAGACGGGACCTCTGACCGGCGTTCCATTGTACACTTCGTCCACACGCCAATAATACGTCGTACCCAGCTCGAGTAATCCTGGATCATAGCTTTCTGCCCCTAGCGCCTTGGCACCCTTGTATTCGGGCGAGCCGGTGTCGGCGCCTCGCACCGTATCTTTGTCCAGTCCGAGGTACAGTTCGTGGGAAGCCGCGTTGGTCGCCGCCGTCCAGCTCAAGGTCGGCACCATCCCAACATCAGTTGCCCCATTGGCCGGCTGTGCATTCCCAACAGCGCCGGGCGTCGTAAAGGCCCAAATGTCACCTTTGTACGTCTCGACGCCGTCGAACTCGTCGACCCGCCAGTAATAGACTTTTTCTTCCTCAAGCGCGCCGGTAGAGTAAGACGCCGTTCCGCGTGGCGAGCCGGCCGTCGCATTGTTCACCGTGTCAAAATCATCGCCAAAGTAGACTGTGTGCAATTTCGCGCCGTAGCCTGGCGACCACCGAAGAGTGCCGGTCGTATTTGCCAGTGCGTCTCCATCGGCCGGGTTCGGGCTGTAGGCCGTCTTCGGCGGAATCGAGAAGCTCCAGACGTCGCCTTTCCACGGGCTGTTCGCATCCGCGTCGTTGACCTCGTCAATTCGCCAATAGTACGTTGTACCGGGTACAAGCCCCTCCGGATAGGCATAGCCCGGGAAGCCGGCGACATAGAAGTCTTCCGCCTGGTTCCCGCGGAATTCCTCCGAGTCCCGCGTCGCCTGGTCCACAACGTCGGGATCCTCACCCAGATAGACGTCGTGAGAAGCGGCGTACCTGCCCGGTGTCCAGGAAACCGTAATCCATGTATCCTCGTGGATCGCGCCGTCTTCGGGAACCGGATCCCTGGCTTTTTCAGGAGACATGGCCCCTATCTGCACGTTGTCGATGTGCAGACTTCCGACGGTGCCGGCGGCTGAGTCGCTGGAGAAGAGCACTGACCCGATGCGCGTGAGACTTTCATTCGTGAGAGTCGCGACCGCCTCGCCGTTGAGCGTGACGATGAAATCGGCACCCCTCTGTTCCAACATGACGTTGTTGTACTCACCCGCGACTACGCTTGAGCCGGTGATGTCGGTCCAGCCCGGCCAACTGCCATCTGGAGAATTGGCATGGATGAGCGGGCCGCCCCAAGTATATATCTCGAGGAAGGCGCTAGTATCCGCATCGTCGATACGGATGTGGAAGTTGAAGTTATCATCCCCCTTGAAGTCGCAGGAGACCTTCGTCTCATCCACGACGGGTCGAGAGATACCACATCGCGCCCAGTCTGTGGCCTGCTCACCGGCGATCAGAACCTCGTTGTCGACAATTTGGACCTCGATGGTTCCGTCAGTCTGAGTTGCCCAGCCGTTCCCTACGTCGCCATTGGGCCGGTCGAAGTCGTCCAGGAAACCTACCCCCCAGGCGTTGGCAACGGAGAGCACCAGCACAAGCATGGCGAGAGTCTGGATCTTACGCATCGTAATTCCTCCTTCATAAGTAGAATGTGATGTTGACACTGACGATTCCGCCGGAGACAGTTTCACGGCAAACACAATCTGGACACGAACTTCCCGTGCCCGCCTCACCGAGGCACTTCTACGAGTACCAAGTCTTATAATAACCAATTTTTGCCTCGATATCAACAATATTCTGGTGATATCCGCGAGCTTTCTTGCGGTCTCTTCCAGACTCGGCCAGACTCTGTGCCGGGTTCTTCGGTGTCGGCTGTTCTGAGTCTTCTGAGTACCTCCGGCAGGTATGAAGAATACCGGTTTCTCGTCGGGAATGACCTCGTGGCGAAGCTGGGGCCTCTGGACGGTCTTCAGCGAGGCGCGAGGCCAGAGGGCAACCTCCGTGGTTGCGTGGGTTTCTTTACTATGTTCACGTAGTGGGACATCCGCCCCACGGGGTTTCTTGAACCGCCTCACGGTCTGCCGCTCGTGATCTTGGAGACCTCGTCCGGATCCCATATCGTCGCGCCGACATACCGCTCAGGCCCCGTTTCCTCGTCGCTGATATAGTAGATGGTCACCATTTTGCCGTCGGGACGCTGAACGCTCCGCACGTAACCTATGTCGCGGTCAACGCCGTCGTCACGCAGTACGATCTGAGGCCCCCAGATTCTCCCATTGTTCGTGCTCAGGCGCGTCCGAATGCTGTAGGGGTACGCTCGAAATCCGTAGGTCAGGCACAGCCGGCCGTCTCGCAGCTTGTTCAACATCGGCGGGTTGCCCTCGCCGAGGTAATCGACGGGGTCTTTCTCCTGAGTCCAGGTTTGGCCGTTGTCTTGGCTGCGCCAAGCGGAAATCCAGCGGAAAGTTCCTTCCCGGCGTCTCAACGTCGTGAGCAGCTCCGTATCAGAAATGCGTACGGTGGACGGCATAATCGCAAAGCCTCCGGGTTCCGGGCCGATGAAGGAGACCCGTTTCCACGTCAGGCCGCCGTCGGTGGTCTGCGCGCAGAGCGGGCGGCCTTCGCGCCCGTTCTCAATGCAAAATCCGGATGGGTGAAGTCCATAGGTTCTTTGAGGTCTATGATCGGTGGCAGCGCCAGGCCGGGTGTCTCGGTTCCGTGGAGAAACTCGCCGCGAGGTATCAGGAATCCCTTCTCCGCCGGGTGCTCATGGGTCCACGTCACGCCGCCATCTACGCTTCGCGCCAGCCAGAATTCCTCCGGCTTCTCGCGGTCGATGTGGTGGCGGGTAGGCCCCAGGTCTTTGTAGTAGCCCCGGCTGTAGCCGACAAGGATTTCGTTGCCCCAGCTCCATATACCGTGGTTCGCCGGCCAGCCTCCGAAGCGCCCCCGTTCATAGTAGACCTTGACATGTGTAACGCCTTGGGCCATCAACATAGGCTTACCCGGCAGGCCGCCCGCTGAGGCCAGGCCCAATAACGTCGTAGCAATCAGTGAGACAAACACCATCGTGAAGCCCTCATGTCCATCTGTTTTCGGATTACGCGAGACCAGGCATTTATAGCTGGCATTGGCGATTGTGTCAACGTCGCGGACCCATGTGGCCGCATTTCTTTGGAGTTTCGGAGTGCCGGGCGATTCGCCTTGACGAAAGGATGGTGCATTTGATATGCTGAATGTGCGTGGAGTTGCTAAAGGCGGTGGACGTAAAGTTTGCGTGTGGTCGTGAGAGCTCTGTGTCTTTTTCAAAGGAGGACTATCATGTGTGCAAAATTGACTTGTCTGCTTTCATTTATTTCGGTCCTGGGCATGGCGGGTAGCGTCTCGGCTGACCCCGTGGCCCACCTGGCGTTCGACGAAGGTTCTGGCACCGTGGCTCATGACACATCCGGCAACGGATACGACGGTACCCTGTACGGCGACCCGCAGTGGACGGCCGGACATATCGGCGACGCCTTGGAATTTGACGGCGATGGTGACTATGTGGAGATTCCGCGAGTCGTACAAGACGATTTCACTTTGCTGGCTTGGATCAAAACGGATACGCCTGGAATCAATGAGGGCAACCAGGGCTATCAGGGCAGTGGACTGATATGGTCGGACGTGGCGGGGGTCGCGAATGACTTCATCCTGGCTGTCCTGGGGACCAAGCTCTCGTTCTTCTGTGGAAACCCTGACACGTCAGTGAACTCGGATAAGGACGTTGTGACGGGGGAGTGGGTACACGTCGCGGCCACGAGAAGTGCACAGCAGCAGGAGATTGGCATATACATTGACGGACAACATGAAAAGACAATAGCTCATGCAAATACCGGCTCGCTGAATGCGCTGGACACGATGGCCATCGGGGGTAACGTGCTGGACTCTCGCTACTACACGGGGCTGATCGACGACGTCCAAATGTATGACAGCGTTCTGTCGCAAGCCGAGATCCTGAGCGTCATGGCAGGTGAACCTTGGCCCTATGCGTTCGGTCCGGACCCAGCCGACGGCGTCTTATACGCCAACACGTGGGTGACTCTTTCCTGGATGCCTGGACAGCTCGCGGTCTCACACGACGTCTACTTGGGTGATAATCTCGGCGACGTGAACAGCGCCACGCACGAGAGCGACACGTTCCGAGGCAACCAGATCTCCACGTACTACGTGGCTGGCTTTCCGGGATTTGCCTACCCCGACGGCCTTGTCCCCGGAACAACCTATTACTGGCGAATCGACGAAGTCGACGACGCGAATCCCGACAGTCCGTGGAAAGGACCCGTCTGGAGCTTCTCAATTCCACCCAAGACGGCCTACGATCCTGATCCGCCCGACGGCGCCGAGTCTGTGGCCCTGGATGCCAAGCTAAGCTGGACAGCGGGCTTTGGAACGAAACTGCACACGGTGTACTTTGGGGACGATTTTGACACCGTGAACAACGCCGCCGGAGGGGCGATGCAAGGCACAACGACCTACGCTCCAGCCGGGCTTGAGGCAGAGAAAGTCTATTATTGGCGGGTTGATGAGTTTGATGCCGTCACGACGTATAAGGGCGACGTCTGGATGTTTACGACGCCGGGCGCGGTCGGCAATCCACAACCCGGGTATCGTGCGACGGATGTCGGGATGAATGCGATCCTGAGTTGGACGCCGGCCGACAGCGCCGCCTCGCACGAGCTCTACTTTGGTGCGGACGAGGAAGCCGTTCGCAACGCCGATACCGGTTCACTTGAATACAAAGGCTCCAAGGCATTGGGGGCTGAGAGTTACGATCTCGGATTGCTCGACCCCGATATGACTTACTACTGGCGCGTGGATGAAGTCGATGATCAGGGCAATACAGCGAAAGGGCCGCTCTGGATATTCACGACGGGTACTTTCCTGCTCGTGGATGATTTCGAGAGTTATACCGATGACGATGTGGCCGGCCAGGCCATCTGGCAGACTTGGATCGACGGCTTCGGCATCGCTGACAACGGCGCGCAGGTCGGCTATCTGGTTCCACCGTATTGCGAACAGACGATCATCCACGGCGGTTCTCAGTCTATGCCGCTTTTGTATGTCAACGAAACCGGCGTAACGAATTCAGAGGCGTCGATGACGCTGACGACGCGCGACTGGACACAGGCGGACGTGGCGGAACTGTCGCTCTGGTTCCGGGGCGCTTCAGGCAATGATGCCGAGCCATTGTACGTAGCGGTCTCCAACAGCACTGGCGTGCCTGCGGTCATGGCCTACGATGATTCGAGTGCGATCACGGTTCTCTCATGGATGCAATGGCGTATTCCATTACAGAGCTTCGCCGATCAAGGGATCAATCTGAGCGATGTGGATAATATCTCGGTTGGTCTGGGCACTGAGTCCGGCGTGGCGGTGAGCGGTGGTTCGGGAACGATATACGTTGACGACATCCGGCTGTATCAACCATAGCTGGAACCGCAAGCAATACCTTTGTGGGTATCGCAAGACCCTGAGGCTGAGGCTTTAGCTGCTTGGGGACGGGGAAAGTCTATAATTGCGCTATTTCGGAAAGGCCCTCGATTTGCAGTTTGGTTATCTTACGGATGCGAGCCTCGAAGCCTACCTGCAGAGCCGTCGTCTCTTCGGTCAACCGCTCCGTGAGTTGTGATAGGAATTGCGCTCGCGCCTTGTTCACCTTGGATTGTGTGAGCGCTCGTTTGACAATCCAGGCCGGAGCCTCCCAGTTTTCCGCGATCTTCCGAGCCTTTTGCTTGCCGTATCGGACTGTAAGATACGCGGGGGCAAGGGCCAGCACCGCGCCGCCTATCAGGCCGAGAGGCCCGGAAACCAGAATCGCCATGCCGGTTCCTCCGCATACGATCGCGGCGATACTGGTGGCGATCGCGACGACGAACCAGCCGACCGTGTCCATGACCCCATCGTACAGATTTGGCAGCGCTGGCGCCAGCGCGCCACCGGCGGTCGAAATCCTGTGGTCTTCTCCGATCCGCGCGTTTCCAACACTCAGGCCGTGCGATTCGAACCACGTGACAAGCAGCGTCCTCACCTGCCCGGGCAGACCCATGACAAGCGTTCTCATCCTTTCTTCGATGATCTTTCGCAATTCCGGCTCCAAAGACGCCACTTTCGAGGAGACCTCGTCTCTGAACGACGCAATCGAGCCTCCATTGTCCCTGAATTCCTGCAAGAGCGGCTTGATGGTCTTGTCGAACAGCTCGAAGGTTACGTCGTTTGCGACCTCGGCCACGTACGCTTGTGTCACTTTCTGGATGAGGGGACGGACTTTTGTTTCGCAGAATTCGGGAAGCTCGGTTTTGAGTCTGTCGCGAGTACCCGCGAACTGCTTTTGCAGAGGCAGGTAGATGGCAAGCCCTTCGGAAATAGCCGCATAGGGCCTGTCGCTGCGCATCAGATTAGACGGCTCGATGCCCAGCGCTTCGGACAGGCAATCATAGACAAACGGCCATTGACTGCTGCCCCCGGCAAGAATCACCCGGCTAATATCGCTCGTGTTGACGTTCTTGGCTCCCAGACCGTCGGTCAGCGCCTGCCGGAACCAGGCGTGCAGGTCTATCGGTTCGGTGCATTTAGTCAGTCTGTCGGACCCGAGGCCAAAAGCCTGGAGGTGACGAACGAAAAACGGGCTGGGCGTGTAGGCTCTCGCCTTGCTCAAGAATGTATCCCAGTTCATACCTCGGATACTGCCGTATCGCCCGACGGATTTGTTGACGTTCTCCGAACGGTCTCTTGCCATCGTCAGCGAAAAGAATTCCTTCACCTCGCGGCAGAGAAACGAATGCACGTAGTATGTATCTCCAGCCCGCTCGATTTCCGCCAGGGTGGAAGGATTCTGTTCGAGAAACCATTGGAAGAAAAGGTCGTCGAACAGTCGCCCGCCAAGCTCCATGTCACCCCATGAGCGACATTCTTGCAGGCTGCGCAAAAATGCAAAGTCGCAGGTGCCGCCTCCGAAGTCGACAATCAGAACGCCTCTTCTTGCCTCATCCGGCGAAAAGTCCTTATGCCACAGGTGACACAACAATGCCCCTTTAGGCTCGTCGATGAGTCTCACGTCGCCGTATCTCGCCACCGCGGCGATGTCGTGCAGCTTTGTCCGAAAGCCTTCCGGGGCCTCGCTTGGGACGCCCAAGATCACGTCATGCCGGGAAGGGTCGAGCGAGATATGCTGGCGCTGTGCTTGTGTCACGACGGTCCGCAGAAAATCCTCTGCATTCTTGGCAGCTTCTTCGCTCGATGCAACATCGGGCTTGAATTGTGTGCACAAGCGGTAGCTCTTGCGTTCTTCGTTCGAAGCCTCGCCGTACTCGTGAAGAGCCGGATCGCCGACGAGCGGTTCTTTACCTTGGCGATAGAGGATCGCGGTGGGAATACCATCCCGGCCGGAGCCGAAATCCACGCCGACCGGCGACAACTGGTCCACCGGACATTTGCAGTAGTATGAGTTAGTCGTCCCGAAATCGATCGCTAAGATACTCAAATCACTCATGTCTGGGATTTCTCTCGAAGCTTTCTTACCAGTCCGCGTTCAACAATGGCGCCCCCAAAGACAAGCGGCCGGCGTTCCACTCTCACCCGATCTCCTTCGGCAACGTCTCCGAAAGGCTCGTACCGGCTCAGCAGGTCCTCCGTCCAGGTCAGCACGGTCTGTTCACTTGCGGTCGAAGACAAAAATGCCGGCGGACCCTCCAGCCCTTCGAAGCCGCAATTTCGGGCCTCCCGAATCAGCTCATCCGCCACGACGGACAGGGATTCGCTCGATGCGTCGTGAAGGCTATAGATGAGCTTGGCGATCCGGTGAAACGCGGACTCTCTGTCAGCGGCCAGTTCCGTCTTTGGCGACCGTGAATAACACAACGTCGTCAGCAAGGCGACTGATTGGGTCAGCCATTGCTCGATCGAGCTGCGCACGAACCGCTCGTGGTTTTTGCGGTCGTATCCAGGTGGACGCTCGGTTGCCCTGAATACACGCGGCAGCAGCTTCGAAAGAAACCGGCTTCGCGACAATCGAGCAACAAGGACCGCGGCGCACATCGCGCCAAGGGGGGCGCCCACTACCAGCCCCACGTCTTGCATATCAAAGGCCAGCCGGAACAGCGGCGTCAGTATGGCCATACCCGCGACGGAGCCGACCGCGGCGCCCGCAGCGATTCTGCCAGTCTTTGCTTTGGTGTTCCTGGCCGGTTCAAGTATCTGCAATGGGGTCTCGATCGCGCTGAACGTCAGAGCGACAGTGGCCACCGAATGATCATCGGACAACGTCCCGTCGCTAACCGTGGAAACCCAGGTCGGGCTAAGCAATTCTCTCTTTAGAAAAGACCTCAACCTCGTCTGTGCGATATCGAAGTCCGCGCTCGCAGGGCGACCCGCCCCCATAGCCGCGAAGTATTCCTTCGTTCCGTTCTTGACCAGGTCGCTGCGCAGCTTCGCCGTCGCCGCATACGCACCGAGAATGCTCTGCTTAAGGTCAACCATGAACGAGCGACTCCCTTAGACGACGTTTCACAGATGAGTCCATCGGAAACACTTCCACGTGCCACACCTTGCATGATAACACAGTTCCCGGTCCCACTTCAACGCCTTTGCCGCCCAGCTCGAAAACCCTTATTCGTGGTAGGGTTGGATTTCGAGGAAGTTGAAGGCCTGTTCCTGGCCAAAAGGTCCTGCGGGTTGGTCAGGGTCCTCCCAATCGCTGACGGTCAAGATTGCTGTGGTGCTCTTGGCTCGGAAGACCTGCCAGTGGTAGGTGATGCAAACAGGAATCTTGGGTTCGGGGCTGGAAGGGTAGACTTCGATGAACGATCGAGCGGTGTCGACGTCGGCGCCCTCGATAAGGACGGTGGAGAAGGATTTGGCGTCTTCAACCTTCCTTGGCTTAGGTGTGAGAAGATCGTTGTAATCGCAGACGAACATTTCGAACGAATAAAGTCGGCCGGGCTGGAGGTCCTTGATCGTTTGTGAGAACGTGTTCGGCCTTTTCTTGCTCCGCTTCATCCAGAGAAACGTGTCGCCGATATGCTCGGGGTCGGGGGGCGTGCCGAGCCCCATGTACCGGCCTTCGATCCTGCCATAGCGAGGAAAGCTCTTGGCCGCGATACTGCCTCCTTCGGCGGGATGGAGGATCCAAACATCCGTGCCGTGCTCAAAGTCGGCGTTCTGGATGTGGGTCAGGAATAGGGGATCATGGGTGAGCATATCCGTCCTGCCCTCGATGGCGTAATGACGGTAGAGCTTGCCGACGAAACGGACCGTTTCTTCGTCGGCCAGAACCGACGTCCACCAGTTGAGGCCCGCGATATTCGCCAGTGTCGGATCGTTGGCGACCAGGTTCATTTGCTGGTCCATCCAGACGTGGTAATCGACGTTGGGCTGTTTGTTGATACTGCCGGGCGGCATGGACAAGAGGCCGAAGGTGATGACCATTTGCTTTTTCACGCCCGGTTCTTTGGTCTCCCAATCGGCGAGACCGTCCAGGAACGTCTGGAGGGCGTTCCGGGAGCCTTGTTCGCTGGACATCTCGTGGAGGTACCGCTCGGGGGCGACGAAGTAGCCACAGTCGATGATGGATCGGATGACGTGGGTACCGATGATCTCCTGGTTGAGCTTCTTGCCGCTGCCGCCGACGTAGACGTAGATCGATTTGTCGGCGAAGCGGCTGTCGGCGTGGATCTTTTTGAAGGCCTCGGAGTAACATTCGTATGCGGCGCGTTCCTGATCAAAGCGGGCGAGGCGCTCTGGAGTCATAACGCGGACCCATTCTGAAATGGGCCTGTTGACGATGACTTCGTTGATGATGATCCCGTCAATAAACGGGGCTTTGCTAAAGAAGCTGGTCCAGAACGCTGCGTGCTCGTCCGTCCCCTTGGCCTGAGAATTGATTCCGACTTCGGCGACGAATCGTTTTCCCTGGCGATGCCAATCCTCGATGACCGTGTCGGGGAGCTTGATGCCATTGGGGACTATCAGCGTGGTGACGTTTGGCAGAATGTCGCGCTGGAGGAAATCCACGTCGTAACGGCCGTAGGATTT
>JARRQQ010000182.1:0-1348 GCA_037381725.1 Sedimentisphaerales bacterium | reverse complement strand
ACGTCGTAACGGCCATAGGATTTGATCTGGGGGTTCAAGCCGAGCCCGCAGTGCATGAGTTCGGGGATGGCTTTGAGGCTCAGGTGTTCGAGGGTAATGGTTCCAATGCCTTCGATTCGGAGCGTGTGGCGGCCTTTAGTGACGTAATGCATCGCCTCGTGAGTCGGGCCACTTTCCGGCGCAGAGTGGATCGGAGCCTTGTCCAACGTCAGGCGGATCGTGCCTTCGCCGTGTGTGGTAAAGGAAATGAAGACCCAACCATCGCTCGAACGAACAAATGGAAAAGATTCTGTGGCCGCGGTCGGGGCAACATCCAGCAGTAACGTCACAAGGTTGTTCAATTTCCGACCTTCGGGAACCGGAGTGCTGTCATCCACCACGGCCGCCAGACTAACAGCCAAAACCATAGTGGACGCCATGCACATTACGAGCGTTCTTCGTACAAAATGGGCAGGCCGTTCTGTTTCTTCTACCCGACACTCTCCGTTTACTTTCATAAAGGTATTTCTCCACGCTTGAACAATTCCATTGAGGTACTCCTGTAAGAATCAAGCTTTATAATGCCAAGACGACCCCGCGGTTTCAACGAATTTCCTAAAGCTCTATCGACCTTTTTGCAGACAATTAGCCCGATTCTCTGGGGCTATGGCCTGTCGCTTATAGCGATAACAAACTGAGTCGTCTTGAACAGCAAAGGACCCATGGCACATGTCTCAATAGAATATCGAGTAGTCTGACGCGACTACCGACAATGCCGGTCTTGGTTATCTGCCGGCATTTCTTTATAATTTAGAGAGAGTATGACAGAAGTGTGGTTCTATAATCGCCGGACTATGGGGGGCACGCGATCAACGCCCGCGGGTTCTGACAAGGGCGGGATGGTGGGCGCTGGGTGTCCGCCTGTCCAACAGGGCTATAATGGCTCAGGCAAGCCCCTCGGAGCATCGCTTTTCTCGGACGCTACGGTGCCGAGGCCCAGTCTCTCGCTGCTTGTGGAGACCGTCGCGGCCGTGGCGGTTGTTGTTGCCTTGGTTAGAGTCTTCGGCGCCCGGTGGCCTTTGGGGCTCGGCTGGCTGATGAACCCCGGGATCCTGGTGGTTGCCGCGCTTGCCCCGATATGGTTCAAAGGACGCCGTTTCGCGCCTTTCGGAGTCAGCGACGGACAATTGAAGCGGTCGCTTGTTGTTCTGGGATGGACGTGCGGACTGGTCTTTCCACTCGCGTTTTGCGGTCTGTGGCTGCTGAAAATCCTCGGGTGGGACGTGTTCTCGATGCTCGTGCTGACGAGGGAACAGAACTGGACGTCTTGGTTAGCCTATCAGTTCATGTACATCGCAGTGGCGGAGGA
>JARRQQ010000181.1:4096-22419 GCA_037381725.1 Sedimentisphaerales bacterium | reverse complement strand
TTGGTAGCTCGCTGATGCGGACGGCGCCCCAGGTCGTGTTGAGATGGCCCAACATGCGCGGATTGTCGTACTGCTTGGAGTAGTCCACAAACGCCTTGGCGGCGTCGGGTTTGCGCCAACTGGCGGGCCAGACGCGAAAGCCTTTTTCGAGGAACATCGGGACGGATTCGTAGGCGTCGCGCCGCCCGTAGTGCCAGTCGCAGATGATGATGTCCTTCGGGATCATGTCAATCGCCCCGGCGGTGCCGTTGGCGCTGGACTCCCATTTGCCGTAGTTGTATTTCGACATGTCAATCAGGCGGTCGCCCCACATCAGCATCTCGATCTTTCGCTCGCCGACGAGATGATTGTGGTAGTCGTTGACGGCCTTGGCGAAAAGCTCGGCCTTGCTCTTGCCTTTGCATCGGGGGCAGTCGTCCTCGCCGATCAGGAAGACCTCGTCCATGCCCACGTGCAAGGCGTCCGCGTCGAAGGCGTCGATCAGCTCGTCCATCAGCGCAAAGACCACCTTGTTGACCTCGGGATTCAAAGGGCACCAGCTTCGGCAATAGATGTCCTTGTTGTCCGGATACTTGCCCGGCGTCTCGTCGAATTGCGGATACTGTGTCAACAACGGCGCGGAGTTCTTGCTCCAGGATTGATGGCCGAGACACTGAAACTGCGGGATCAGCCGGACGTGGTGCTTGCGACATTCCGCGACCAGCTTCTTGATCTGCTCGGGGCTGCTGGCGTTGCGTTGGCGCAGTTCCGGGTGCGATTGATACTGGAATCCGTAGTTGATCTCCCCGACGATGACGTTGATGCCCATCTCCGCTAAGCGACCAACAACACCGGTCAACTGCTCCACGGCCCTCTGACTGCCGATGCCCACGTGCACGCCTCGCCAGGACTGTGAACCAGCCGGATTGCTCGCGGCACTCGTCTCCGCCCGCAACCAGCCCGCCGTCGATAAAACACATGCTGCAACAATAACATATTTGATTCTCATGATACTTACTCTCTTTCTCGAAGACACTTCGCAAAAATCACATTGTCCATGAGGTTTGTCGTGTTCTTGTCGTAGTGAGCCGGCCAGTGAACGGGATATCGAGTGTCGATATAGAACGGATTGAGAAAGAGGCGAGCCTGTTCTATTTCCTCGATGCCAGCTTCCCTTCGTCTACAAATTGCCAACAGATCCAAAAGATTATGGACGGCTCTGAATTCTAATTCGTAGGCAACGATAAATGCTTTGAGATATTTCTCCGCTGCCTGCTGAAAATGAAAGCAGACCTGCGCGAAGTAGTCCATGCATTCGAGACTCGCGCAGGCGAACCCATAGTCTTCGTCCGCCTTCTCTATCCACTCTTTGGCAACTTCAGGCAGCGGCATCGTAGAGCACCTTACCTCCCTCAAAAATGCTTTTCACAAACGGATCCCCCAATTCCAACCTCTGCGCCACCTCCTCGGGCCGGTAGACGATAAAATCAGTGGCCAGCCTATACTTGACAAGCGCATCTAATTGACGGATTCTGTCAACACCAAGTTCGGGAACGTCACTCTTAATGCTGAATAGATCGATATCTGGTCCTGGATGTAGTTCACCCTTAACCAAAGAGCCAAAGAGAATAATCTTGTCGGGCATATAAAGGCGGACAACTTGCTCCACCACATTTTGTATTTCTCTGTCAAATTCGTCTTTGGATACCATTTTTGATTCTTCTTGTTGTTCTCAAAAGGTGCGTTCGACGAAACCGGTGTCGATCTTGTTCTTGACGAAAAGGCTGTGCGAGAGGATGTCCAGGCAGGCGGGGATGGTGGTCTTGATCGGCTCGATGACAAACTCCCCCAAGGCCCTTTTCATCGTGGTAATCGCCTCGTCGCGAGTCCTCTGGTGCACGATCACCTTGGCGATCATCGAATCGTAGGCGGGTGAGACCGTCCAGCCCTGATGCACGTGCGTATCCACCCTGACGCCCGGCCCGCCCGGCGGAATATATCGCGCGATCGTGCCCGGCGACGGAGCAAAGTCATTTTCCGGGTCCTCGGCGTTGATCCGGCACTCGATGGCCACTCCGCTGTGCTTGATGCTTCTCTGGCTGAGCTTGATGGGCGCTCCGGCGGCGAGTCTAATCTGCCATTTGATCAGGTCCTGGCCGGTCACCATCTCCGTGACGGGATGCTCGACCTGAATTCGTGTGTTGGCCTCGATGAAATAGAACTCTTTGTCCTTGTCCAGGAGGAATTCGACGGTTGCAGCGCTGGCGTATTTGGCCTTCTTGACGATCTTCAACGCCGCCTCGGCCAACTGATCCCGCGTGTGCTTGTCCAGGATGCCGCAGGGCGACTCTTCGATCATCTTCTGATGCCGGCGCTGGATCGAGCAGTCTCGCTCGTAGAAATGCAGGGCGTTGCCGTGCGCGTCGGCCATGATCTGGACTTCGACGTGGCGAGGCTCGACGATAAGTTTCTCCAGATACACGCTGGCGTCTCCGAAAGCCGCCTTGGCCTCGGCCTGCGCCGCGTTGAACGCCGAGCGCAGATTGATGTCATTGTGCACGACTCTCATCCCGCGTCCACCTCCGCCGGCGGCGGCCTTGATCATGACGGGATAGCCCATCTCTTTGGCCAGTCTCAGCGCATCCGTGTCGGATTCGATGGCGTCGCTGGAACCGGGCACGACGGGCACGCCCGCCTTGCGCGCCAGCTGGCGGGCCTGAACTTTGTCGCCCAGCAGGCGCATCGCCTCGACGGGCGGGCCGACGAACGTGATCCCGCACTCCCGGCACACTTGGGCGAAGTGAATATTCTCGGCCAGGAAACCGTAGCCGGGATGAATCGCCTCGACGTCGGTGATCTCAGCGGCGCTGATGATGCTCGGTATGTTCAGATAACTTTTAGCACAGTCGGCCGGGCCGATGCAGACCGCCTCATCGGCCAACTCCAGATACGGCGCGTTCTTGTCGTCCTCCGAATAGACGGCCACGGCTTCGATGCCAAGCTCATGACAGGCGCGGATAATACGCAGGGCGATCTCACCGCGGTTGGCGATCAGAATCCTTGAAAACGTCTTCTTCATATCTATCACGCTGACTGGGCGGAATCTCCTGACCTAATCCGGCCGGACCTTGAAAAGCACCTGGCCGAACTCGACAGCCTGGCCGTTCGCGACAAGGACTTCGACAACCGTGCCTTCCGTCTCGGCCTTGATCTCGTTCATGACCTTCATGGCCTCAATGATGCAGACAACCGTCTGGGGGCCGACCACCGAACCGACTTCCACATAAGGCTCCGAATCCGGACTCGGTGTCGCGTAGAAGGTTCCGACGATAGGCGACTTGATCTCCATCAGATTCTCTTGCTTCGTGACCGATGGGAGATTCGCGCTCGCCGGGGCCTCTGGCACGGCGTAAGACTCGGGTCGCACAACGGGCAGATCGCGGACGGCTGGTTGAGGCTGCGCGCGCTTCAAGACGATCTTGTCGTCGTCGTGCTCGATCTGAAGCTCCACCAAGCCGTTCTCTTTCATGAGGTCGATGAGTCGCTTGATTCGCTCCAGATCAGTATCTTTATCCGCCATTGCGACATCCTTTCCTTCGACTGCGCTCAGGACTGGTCTGAGACGCCAAAGGCCTCTTTGAGACCGGCCCCATAAATAATAATGCACGGGCCAGCTCCCGAGCATTACAAATGAGTGTATAGACCGCAAGCGAGGGTTTCAAGGATTTTCCTTGAGTCCGGCCGAACTTTGAGGTTGAATCTCCTTCCTGGAATAGACCCCGTGCTAACCATTCTCGAAACGAATGAAACGCCAAGTGATTCACTGGAAACAACAGAACACAACGTGTCATGCCCGCGAAAGCGGGAATCCAATGGCTTCGTCAAGTCCTGGATCCCTGCTTTCGCAGGGATGACGCGGAGACCCAGTTAATTCGAGGTAATACAGGTCTTCTGGAGGCCGTCCCCATGGGGAAGATAGCAGTTGACGTCGTGTTGTTGCCCTCGGAACAGATAATGGACAGGGTGATCGAAGCCAACAGAGAGCTACTGAGACAATCCCCCGATAAAATCGTTCTGAACAAGGCGAATCGCCTGCCCCATGTTTCCCTGGCTATGGGTTGCGTCGAGGAAACAGAGGCCGAATCTTACGGGACCTCGCGAAGAGCCATTCTCCCGGCGAGCTTACTATCGCGGGCATACAGATCGGGACAAACGCGAGCAATGAAAAAACCTCCCTCCTTTTGCTGAAAAAGACGGACCGGCTCCAGGGGCTCCACGAGGCCGTCATGCGCCAACTGGCCAGCTATTTCAGCTATGACGTCTCCACAGAGATGGTGCTTTCGCCTCCTGAGGCCGAGCCATCAACACTATTGTGGATCAAGAATTACCCGCAAAAATCGAGCTTCGAGAGGTTCAGTCCGCACATAACGCTCGGATACGGGCAGACAGTCAACGTTCCATTCCCCTCCGAATTCTTCGCGTCAAAACTGGCCTTGTGTCACCTCGGAAATCACTGCACGTGCCGGAGAATTCTGACTTCGACGGAATTTGGAAGCTGAAAAGGCACTATCTGGGAAAATTGGATAAAATTTTCTTGCATTACGCGGTTAAACAGGGTATTTTAATTGACTAACCGGCTAGCGTCGGACGGACGGTGGCGTCAAATGGTGCTTACCCGAGAAATCCGGCTCGCCGCCGAGCTTTTGCGACGTGCACAGCGTCAAACATGCGTCAGGGGTGATTGAAATACAAAAACCGAAGCCAGTGGGGTAGGAGGACACGATGAAGATCAACCAAGATTTCGCCATGTCGGTCGAGACGATTCTCTATCTTAGGAAAAGAAAGGACTCCGAATACCTTCAGGCCTCAGAGATCGCAAAGACTCTGGATTTCTCTGTCGGATACCTTCAAAAAGTGATACAGATGCTCAGCAAACAGGGCATTGTGGAGTGCAAGCGGGGTAGAATCGGAGGCGTCAGGATTAAGGCGAAGGTTGTTACACTTCTCGATTTATGGGAGGCCACGTGCGGCGGGCTCGACTACAGGCATCCGTCGCTTGGCGTGATGAAAAAGCCGCTGAAGGCCTTCTCGGATTCAATGAACCAGGTCGTCGTCTGCAAAAAATAGACAGGCGACATTGCCGATTGTTATTTTTCGTCTTTTTTGCCGCCGAGCAGTCCGCCGAGTCCGTCCAGCAGCTTTTTGTCCTTTAAGATGCCTTTGACCTCGCCGGGAACCTTGTCACCCAGTTGCTTGTCAATTTGCTTGTTGATCTCTTCGGCGGCCTTCTGCTTTCCGGCTTCGACCAGCGCGTCCTTGAATTCCTTTTGAAGGCCCTTGACGTCGAAGACCAGGCGCGGCTCGGTCACCGGGCCGACGACTCGTATGGTGGTATCAATGTTTTTCAGTACATCGAGGGCTTCAGACGCCGTTTTGGCATCAAGTCCCAATATCCCGCCGCCCTGGGCACGAGCCTGCAGATTTTGAACGGACACCGTGATCGCCAGGTCGATAGCTTGATCCGTGACCGTGCCGTCGAACTTGCCTGAGGCCATGCCTTTCTCGAACGTCAAACCGCTGCTGCCGCTGAGACTCGATTGCATTTTGCTCAGGTCGAAGCCACCGAAAGTTCCGGAGACCTTGGGGGGCGGGCCACCTGTGGCGTAGTCCACGTTCACGTTGACCGTCGCGCCCGTATCATGCGATTTCATCTCGAGGGTGATCGGCAGTTTTGCCGCCTGCGGGGCATCGCTTACGTTGGTCAAGAGCAACTCACTGTTGCCGAAGAAATCCGAGGGAATGCGGACCTGGTCGAGCTGCATCCGCCGGGCCATCAAACGAGGCGTAGGCTGGGCGGAAGCCCGAGCATCAAGATACTCAAGGTACTTCTGAGGCGCCTGCTCAGGCTGGGTCTTCGCCTTCTTCCCGCCTTTCGGCAGCCATTTACGAACTTTTTGCAGCTTTTCCTTGATCGCCTTGGCGTCTTTGAAATATTTTTCAAGCCTGGCAATGTCGTTGGCGTCGACTCTGTACTCGCATGGATCGAAGGGCGGTTGCTCCTCTTTCTTGGCGGCCGTCTCGACGATTTTGCCGGGGCTGGTCCGCTCCTGACCGAACGTGACGCCCGAGACCTCGACGTTCTCCATAATCAATCTGCCCAAGGTCAGGTCGTACATGCTCGCGTCGGCGGCGATCTTTCCGATGGCCACCTGGTTGATCTGGGGCTTTTGCGCGTCGGTCACCTGTATCCCGCCCGCCGACACGGATCCCGACAATACAGACAGATTGAGGCTGGCGAGGTCCACTTCGGCCCCGTTGGCTCGGGTCATCGTTTTGGCGAAATAATCCTTCACCACGGTGTTCTTCGCCAGCGTCAGGGCGCCGACGGAGACGATCACGATCAGCCCGGCCACAGCGACTCCGGCTTTGCGGACGACCTTCGTTTTGGCTGCGAACAGCGACTTCGCGTCTTTCGTCCGCTTGCCGATAAGGATTCGGTCCAGGATGCGGACCCAGCCCTTGGAATACCACTTCCTGAACGCCTCGGAGCGTTCCTCCAATTTCAGCATCGTCCGGCGAAAGCCGATGACCAACCGCGCCATGAGCAGACCCGCCACGGCCCCGATAATCGGGCCGGCAACGAACGCGCCGGCGACCGCATACCGGCTGAAATCCGTCATACCCACAATCGGGACCTTCGCCACGGCATTCAGCAAGCCGGGCAGGTACGTCTGAACGCCCTGCCCGATAGTGTATAGGACCGGCGCCGCCGCCAGGCAGAGTCCCTTGGCCACCGCCGCCGAGAGCAGAAACAAACCCAGGTGCACGTTCAGCACGAACACCAACGCGACGATCAGCGTCTGGAACCCGGACCAGCCGGGCATCAGCCCGAACCAGAAACCAAGCAGGACGGACAGAAAGATGAATACGGGTGAAACACTACCGCGAAAGACCGCGAGCATTTTCCTAATGGGTTTCGGTAGCAACATATCGGCACCTCCCTGTTACCAAGGACCAACGTAACCTAATTCGTTCATTTCACATGCACGGCAGGATTATACCGGTTATCAGCGCCCTACGTCAACGCGCCACTGGGGGTTCAGAGTGAGAACGGCAACGGAAGTGCCTAAAGCGACCATTTCCATTGACTATTGTCTATCGACTATTGACTGTTGAAAAGACCGCGTGCGATGATTTGAGGCCACCATGCGAATGGTCAATAGTCAATTTATTTCCCCCTCTGGTCCGAGAATCGCGGACGCGGGCAATACCTCTCTACCCTCTTCGGCGTACGTCACGCGGCCGATCGAGATACCTGCAAGATTGATAATCCGTTGTTTATAGGGCGACGGAGCCGCTGCTTTCGAATTCCTTGTTTGGCCCTAAAGGCCGGCTTTCGGCGAGCCGAATTTAAGACCTGCAAGGCAGCGAGTTTGGCTGGGGGGCGTCAAGAGAGATAAATGATCGCCGATAGTAAACCATCATCAGCTCAGCCGGTCTTGAAGACCTTTTGCACACCGCCGCCCGCATTATCAGAAGCGAGATCGCCGATGCGAACGTCACCTTCTTTCTGCGGCATGAGGATGATTCTCCCACCGAATCCCGGGCGGGTGCGTCTTCGGGTATCTCATCGACGTTTGAGCTGCACATGTTCGAGAGCAAGCTTCCGATCACGCTCAAGGGGCCCCATTGGACTGATTGCGCCCACAACAGATTCGAGGACTATTTTAGCCCTGAGCTGATGGACGGCATCTGCAAGTCCAACAAGGTGTGCAAGCTCGATGATATGTTCGCCATGGGTCTGGAGGGCAATCTGGCCGGGCTAAGTAGCATTTCCGCTGTGACGATTCCCCTGGCCTTGCACGGCGTCTCGCTGGGATTCATGCTGGTCTATCGCTCATCGGAAAACAAGTTGACCACGGACGAAATCGAGAGAATGCGAGCCATAACCGGGGGCCTTTGCCGAGCGATCGCATCCTTCCAAACCGCCCCCCGCGAGGAATCCCCGGGGCATTCACCCGTCGCGGACTGAGTTGCCCTACTCGACGCTACAGGGTGGCAGCCTCATCCGCCTCTGGCGGATGGGGATGGCGGGCAGCGGCAATTGAATCGCCAGGGAGAACGACAACTCAGCGTCTGTTCTTGCGCTGGTCGAGGCGCTCTCCGAGGGGCCGCCGGACGGGGATGGTCAGTCCACCGCCGGCCTCGAGCTCGTCGAAAAGCTGCTTCTTCATCGCCTCGATCTGATCGGTGTAAGCCGGAACGCTAATCAGGTTGTGCCGCTCGTGCGGATCGGTTTGCAGGTCGTAGAATCCGTCGTAATCCCAGAGGCCGTGGTAGAAGATGTACTTGTACCGGTCCGTGCGAATCGCGAAGACGGTCGGCGTCGCGGGGAAGTTCCACTCCCAGTAATACTCGTACAGAATGTGGTCACGCCACGGAATCGACCGGCCTTGCAGCAAGGGAAGAAAGGATTGGCCGTCCAGATCCGCGCTTTTCGGGGGTTGGACGCCCGCCGCCTCCAGGAGCGTCGGGGCGACGTCGATGTTCTGGACCATCCGCGTGACTTTCGTACCCGGCCGGATCAGGCCCGGGGCATAGGCAAGCATCGGCACGCGGATCGACTCCTCGAAGGCGTCCCGCTTGTCATAGAAGCCGTGCTCTCCAAGCTCGAAGCCGTTATCGGCCATGTAGACGACCAGCGTCGATTTGCTCAGGCCGCTCTGATCCAGATAGTCCAGGAGGCGGCCGAGGTTCTCGTCCAGGCCATAAACGGTCTCGCAATAACTCTTGTACAAATCGTCGAACGAGGGCACGGGATCGTCATCGTACGGGCCGGTTTCCATGTGGTCGACGCCGTGGATGCTGTAGCGTCGCTCGCGGACCCAGTGCGGTTGCGTTTGATAGTTGCGCTCGGTGTTCGCCATCGTATCGGGACGCTCGACCTTGGCGTCGCGGTACCGGCCCTGGTGGCGTTTGGAGGGCTGGAAGGGGTAGTGAACGGCCTTGTGCGAGAGATAGAGGAAGAATGGCTTATCGGTGTCTCGTCCCTCTTTGAGCCACGCCAACGCCTGGTCGGTCAGGACGTCCGTGGTATAACCCTGGAACTGGCGATGCACTTTATTGACGTTGAGCACCGGATCGAAGTAAGTCCCCTGTCCCTTGAGACTGGCCCAGTAGTCGAAGCCGGGTCTCGGATCGTCGTTCTCGTGGCCCATGTGCCACTTGCCGATGAAGGCGGTCTCGTAGCCGGCCTTTTGCAGATATTGCGGGAAGAAGACCGTCCCCTCCGGCTCCGGCCGCTGGTTATCGACGATACGGTGGTGGTGCATGTACTGGCCGGTCAGGATCGACGCCCGGCTCGGCGAGCACAGCGACGTGCTGACGAAGGCGTTGACCAGATGCGCCCCCTGCCGCGCCATCCGGTCCATATTCGGCGTCTCCAGGAACGCGGGCGCGCCTTTCATGAAACTCATGAAGTCGTAGCGATGATCGTCGCTGAGCACAAAGATGATATTTCGCCGGCCCGCCCTGGCTCTTTGTGCGGCCTGCAACGAGCGGCCCGCCACGCCCAGGAATAATAAAGCGGCTGTGCCGCGGCCGATGGATTTCAAGAAGTCACGCCTCTGTACCCGGAATTGTCGCGCTGAATGGTGATCCGTCATGTTCGATGTCTCCTGCCGCGAAAGCCCACTGGTTTCACGATGATGAACTCGGATGCTGATACTCATTTTCTTATTTTACGGAACCCACATATTGCATTATAATCATGATTTTGTCAATCAACTTGGTTCGATATGAGGTGGAAGAAATGAAACACATCGCTGTCCAGGCCTTGTCCTGTCTACTTATTGTCGGCGCATCGGGGTGCACGAGGTCCGTGGAGATCATCGGGCACCGCGGGGCGGCATATCTGGCTCCGGAAAACACGATGGCCTCGGTCATGCTCGGCTGGGAAAAACGGGCCGACGTAGAGGTCGATATCTATCTGACCACGGACAATCGCATCGTCGTCATCCATGACGACACGACGAAGCGTACCGCCGGGACGGACCTGAAGGTTGCCGAGTCGAGCTCCGAAGAGTTGCGAAAGCTCGACGCGGGACGTTTCAAGTCCGAACAGTTCGCGGGCGAGCGTATTCCGTTTCTAGATGAGGTCGTCAAGAGCATCCCGCCGGGACGTAAGCTCTTCGTTGAAATTAAGTGTGGGCCGGAGGTCTTGCCTCTTCTCAAGCCGCTCCTCGCCAAAAGCGGCAAGATGTCTCAAATCGTTATCATCGGATTCGATCTAGAGACGGTGACAAAGTCCAAGCAGCTCATCGACGTCCCCACCTACTGGCTCAGGGGAACCGAAAAGAACAAGGAAACGAAAGAATGGATTCCGCACGATCCGAAGCTCGTTCAAACGGCCAAGAATAACGGGTTGGACGGGCTGGACGTTCATTACGCCGGCGTCACGAAGGAGTTCGTCGACGCCACCAAAGCAGCGGGACAAAAACTCTACGTCTGGACGGTGGACGATCCGGAGGAAGCCGCCCGGCTGGTCGATCTCGGAGTGGCCGGCATAACCACGAACCGTCCAGGCTGGCTTCGAGAGCAATTGGGCGATCGCGGTCCCATTGAGCGACTGATCGGCAAACGTTAAGTTTCTTCCGCCTGTGCAAAAAAGGGTATTTGCACACCCTTCAAATCCAAGGAACAGGAGAAAAGACACAGTGGACATGTTGCGAGTTTGGCCGATTGTGTGCGAGTTCGGCATCGGGGCGGTCTTGTGCGCCGTGGGAATCTGGAGCGGACTTCGTGGGGGGTATCTTGACATGAAGGTGGCCGATGACCGCCGGCTCCTGGTGACACTCATTGCCGGCTACTTGTTCATCCTGGCCATCGTCTGCGTCTTCACCTTCCTGGCGCCCTACTGGGCGAACGGAGCATCGTCATGATCGCGAAAGCCATTGGCGGCAATCTCGACTACGCGGTGATGATAGGCTACTTCGTGGCCGTGTTAGGCTTCGGCCTGTATTTCGGTCGATACACCAAAACGACCAAAGACTTCTTCTTCGGCGGACAGCGGTTCTCATGGTGGCTCATCGCCTTTTCGTGCGTCGCCACCGTCGTCGGCAGTTACAGCTTCGTCAAGTACAGCGCCGCCGGATTTCGATACGGCATTTGCAGCACGCAGTCCTATCTCAACGACTGGTTCTGGATGCCTATTCTCGTGCTCGCGTGGCTGCCCATCGTGTACTACAACCGCATTACCTCCGTTCCCGAGTACATGGAAGCGCGCTTCGATAAAAAGACCCGCGTAGCCGCCACGCTCATCATCCTGTTCTACATCATCGGCTACATCGGAATCAACCTCGTCACGTTAGGCAAAACGCTGCACACCCTGCTGGGCTGGCGGGTCATGACGGGAGCCATCATAACCGCCGTAGCGGTGGCGCTCTACGTCTATATCGGTGGGCAGACCTCGGTCATTATGACGGACCTCGTCCAGGGATTCATCCTGCTCATCGCGGGTTTGGGACTCTTCGCCGCCGCGATTTACCACTTCGGCGGCTTCGGCAAATTCTGGTCCCTCCTTCCTCAGAGTCACAAGTTCGCCTTCTCGGATTTCGCGGACCCGCCCCAATTCAGCTTCATCGGCATCTACGTCCAGGACGGCCTGTCCAATACCGGAGCGCTCATGCTCATGCTCCAGGGCTTTATCATGCGGTTTCTCTCGCTCAAAAGCGTCAAGGACTCGCGTCGCATGGTGGTCTTCTGGATCCTCATACTGGCCCCGTTAGCGGCGATTGCCACCAGTTGCGGGGGATGGATCGCCAAAGCGCTGGTCGACAACGGTGAGCTGACCACCACGCCGGGTGATTCCTTCGTCAAAGCCGCCCACTTCCTTTGTGCACCGGGGGTCTTCGGTTTCGTGCTGGCTGCTCTCACGGCGGCGCTGATGAGCACCGCCGACTCACTCATCAACGCGGTCAGTGCGATATTCGTCAACGATATCTGGAAGCCGTACGTCAGGCCCGCCAGCCCGGACAAGCACTATCTGCTGGTGGCGCGGATAACGAGCCTTGTGGCGGCCGGGATGGGCCTGGCCCTGGTTCCCATCTTTATG
Source organism: Sedimentisphaerales bacterium (assembly GCA_037381725.1). Taxonomy (GTDB): domain Bacteria; phylum Planctomycetota; class Phycisphaerae; order Sedimentisphaerales; family Anaerobacaceae; genus JAFGTG01. Next base: position 10,328 of record JARRQQ010000181.1, on the reverse strand, counting down.
AAAGATACCATCTACGGCGCACACAGCATGTTCACGGCAGCGGTGACACCGCCGGTCGTGGTGGCGATCTTGTTGGGGATCATGTGGAAGCGATACTCCCCTGCCGCCGCTTTCGCGACGATTGTGGGCGGCGCTATTCTTATCGGCTTGTCCTTCGTCTGGCCGGACGCGCTCGTCGGGCCGTTTGATTTCGGTATGGGCCCTGACAGTTACAAGTTCATGCGAGCCTTGTTTGGTCTGTTGGCGGCCGGGGTGCTGGGCGTGTCTGTCACGTTGTTCACGAAACCGAGGGCGGAAATCGGTCTCAAGGGCCTCGTCGCGGGCAGCCAAATCGACGCGATTCGCCGGTTCAAAGGCGGCGAGCCGAACCGACGGCCCGGCGGCAAGACGCGACTTCGGGTCAAGATCGACCGGGACCTCACAGAAGAAAACACGGTCATCATGCCCCAATCGGCGCTGGACACGATGGCCGCCGAGCCGGGCGACCTGCTCTACGCCAGCCATCTGAGCTGGTGGTTTGGGGGCTTGCGCTCGGTCCACGTCAAAGCGGGTCCTCCGTGTGATTGCGCAAACTGCGGGACGCTGCGCATCAGCCCCGATGACGCTGCGACGGCCCACTTCCGTGACGGGCAGGAGGTGGTCATCGAGAAGATCATATGACGGCAAAGCAATGAACCTCGAAAACCTGCTCGATACAACATTCGATTGCCAGTGTGGACGTCGTCATAACGTCCCCGTCAAGAAAATCTTCTACTCTGAAGAAGCTCTTGAGCGTCTGCCCGACGTCTTAGGCTCTTTCGTTGACGGCCGTCGTATTGTCCTGACCGCCGACAAGCGAACGTGGGATATCGCCGGCCGTGACGCCGAAGACGTCTTCGCACGATCCGGCTGGACTACAAGCCATGTTATTGTCCCCGATACGGACGCCGGCGATCCCATCTCCAATGAACTAACGCATGATTGGCTTCGTGATAGACTGCCTCCGGCGGATATCGCTCTGGCCGTCGGTAGCGGGGTCATCAACGATCTGACCAAATGGGTTACCTTCGACTGTGACATGCCTTACGCGGTAATAGCCACCGCCGCGACGATGAACGGATATACCGCGGCCAACGTGGCTCCCACTCTCAAAGGCGTCAAGAGTCTCATCCGAGCCCGGGCGCCTCTGGCGGTATTCGCCGTCCCTTCGGTGATCGTCGGAGCCCCTTTCGAGCTGACGGCTTCGGGCCTCGGTGACACCATCGCTAAGCCCGTCTCCACCGCCGACTGGATACTGAACCACGTCTTCTGTGACGAGTATTTCTGCCGGCGTTGCAGTGAAATGATCAATACTCTCGAACCGTACTACTTCGACCATCCGCAAGACATCAAAGACCGCAAGCCCGCCGCGATTGAAGCCCTGTTCAACGCCTTGCTATACTCGGGCATTGCCATGACCTTAGTGGGCACGTCCGCGCCCGCCTCCGGCGGCGAGCACCTGCTCAGTCATACCCTCGATATGATGTCCAGCGTTGACGGCGTCGCCCACGACCTTCACGGCCGGCAGGTCGGCGTCGGCACTCTGTTCTCCTCGGCGATCTACGAACGCATTTTCCAAATCGACGACCCCGGGCGTGTCGCGGGCGTTCGGCCCGCGATTCAAGGCCGAGACACCCTCGCCGCGATTGACGGCGTTTTTTGGGGACCTCTGGCTGCGAACGTCCGGGAGCAATACGAACAGAAGATACCTATGCTGCAAACCGTACGTGAGAAGCTAATCGACGGCGAAAGCTGGCGAGCCTTTGTCGCCGCCGCCCGGGGCCAGGTCCGCTCGCCCGCTCAGATCAAGAATTGCCTCAGAACAGCCGGGGCCGCCCACACCTTTGCGGATATCGGATGTTCGCGCGAGCGGCTGCGTGCCGCCATCCTGCATATGCACGAGATCCGCAAGCGCCCGACCGTGATCGATCTGGCGTGGATTCTCGGTATCCTTCCCGGGGCCGCCGATGACATCATCAACCGGTGGCTCACGCCCTGAATGGTCGCTCATGCGGACCGCGGAGCCGGGTTTTTGAGCCTCTTGTATTCCTTGTAGATGAGCAGGATGACCGCCGCGTCCACGACACTCAAAAAGAGCAGGAGAATGGAGTAGGTATGAGTGAATCGGTACAACTGATACACAATGAATAGACCTAGCACCCCCTCCGCCAACGGATAGACCCAGAGCCTTTTGAAATATAGGCCGGCCACAATGGCCATTTTTATGGCCCCATGCCCTACGAGGTAGATCCCTGCGAACAGTTGTGTGTTTTCAGAGACGTGAGCAACGTTGAGCAGGTACTGGAAGATCGCATCGGGGGGCCTTTCAGTCAGCTCCTCATGGAACAAGAAAGTGACATCGTTCACATATTTCATCAGGGAGGTATGGTTGAGAAAAAGCAGCACCAATCCACCCAGGGATTCCAGCACCCCGTCGAGGCCCTTGAAGAAGATGCCAACCAAAAACAACACATGCCATAGCTTTTCTTTTTTCATGAGCAGATAGCACGACCTCATCAATCAAGCCGACGGTCTCAAGTATAGCGGCTCATGTTCCCACGTCAAAACATGCCTTGCGCATGTTTTTAGCGATGGACTGCTGAAATCGAAATTCAAATTCCCGTTCGTAGGTAACTTGCCTACACCAATTCAGGACTTTCCTCATTTCTGAAGCAAAACAGCCGGAGACAATGTACCCCGAACTCAAGCTGCTAGTGCGGAAGGTTCCTGCAACCGATCCGATGAGGTAACTTCAGTGTATTGGCCTTTTCTCGTCTATTTCATCCTGGTGCTGGGCATGGTGTTTGCGATGCTCGCGACCTCATTCCTTCTGGGGGAGCGGCACCGCAACCGAGTCACCGCCGAGCCGTACGAGTCGGGGATCAAGCCGACGGGTTCCACGGGCATCCGCCTGACGATCAAGTTTTACCTTGTTGCCCTGTTCTTTGTCATATTCGACGTCGAATCCGTTTTCATCTTCGCCTGGGCTATCGCGTTCCGGCAGTTGGGATGGGCCGGATATATCGAGATCGTCATATTTATTGTCGTCCTCTTGCTGATGCTGGTCTACCTGTGGCGAACAGGTGCCCTCGACTGGGCGAGCCGCAGCAAGAAGAAATATCCCGATGACGAAGATTCTGTGAGGTAACGTGGATACATCCAGGAAAAGTGCGGCTGAATCTCTCAGAGGGAAAGAGCAGTCCGTCGAGACGGCCATCGAGCAGAGCATCGTCTTCTCACGCCTTCAGAGACTTGTCGCATGGGGACGCAAGAACTCGATGTGGCCGTTCAATTTCGGCCTCTCGTGCTGCTACGTGGAGATGGCAACAAGCCTGACCAGCCGCTTCGACATTGCCAGGTACGGCTCGGAAGTCATCCGGGGCACGCCGCGCGAGTCGGACGTCATGGTCATCGCAGGGACGGTTTTCTTGAAGATGGTCCCGATCATTAGGCGGCTCTACCAGCAGATGATGGAGCCTCGATGGGTCATTTCAATGGGTTCCTGTGCCAATTCGGGCGGGATGTTCGATATTTACAGCGTGGCGCAGGGGGTCGATAAATTCCTGGACGTCGATGTATACGTGCCCGGCTGCCCGCCCCGGCCGGAAGCCTTCATGGAGGGCCTGCTCTTGTTGCAGCGATCCGCCGGGACCGAGAAACGTCCCCTGAGCTGGGTCGTCGGCCCCCAAGGCGTCGAGAGGGCCGAACGACCATCTCAGAAAGAGCTCAAGAGAAACCGGCGACAGAAAGTAACCGACTATCGCTCCCCGGACAGAATCTGGTAAGCATGACGGAACCCGCCATCACGGAACAGTTGAAGGAGAAATATGGGCCGGAGCACGTTATCGAGCAGCCGACGGTTATCGAACAGACGACCGCCGATGGAATTCCGACGGTATGGGTCCGCCGGGAAGACCTGTGCGACTGCATGAAGCTCTTGAAGACGCAAATCGAACGCCCTTATAAAATGCTTTATGACCTATCAGGGATCGACGAGCGAACGCGGAAACATCGCGACGGTCAGCCCGACAGCGACTTTACCCTGGTCTATCACCTGTTTTCATACGAGCGTAACGAGTATCTGAGAATAAAACTGCCCCTGAAAGGCGAGTTCCCCTCGGCGCCGTCCATCAGCTCACTCTGGGCGAACTCAAACTGGTACGAGCGGGAGATATGGGACATGTTTGGCGTCCAGATCGAGGGACACCCGAACCTCCGACGTATCCTGATGCCGCCCTGGTGGGAGGGACATCCTCTGCGCAAGGAGCATCCCGCAAGGGCCACGGAGATGGACACTCTTGCCGCTGTCCATCAGGACGAGGTCGAGCGGGACGAACAGTTGAGCTTCGATCCACAACAATGGGGCATGACGGCCCGCGGCGAAGACACGGACTTCATGTTCCTCAATATCGGGCCTCAGCACCCAGGCACGCACGGACTGCTCCGCGTGGTTTTGCAACTTGATGAGGAAGAGATCGTCGATGCCGCCGTCGATATCGGTTATCACCATCGCGGAGCGGAGAAGATGGGGGAGCGGCAAACGTGGCATTCCTATATTCCGTACACCGACCGGATCGATTATTTAGGCGGCGTCATGAACAACCTGGCGTACGTGACTGCCGTGGAAACGCTGGCCGGCATCGAAGCACCCGATCGCGCGAAAGTGATACGTATCATGATGGCCGAATTCTTTCGGATCGCCTCGCACCTGGTCTGGTACGGGACGTTCTCGCAAGACCTTGGGCAGATGTCACCAATCTTCTATATGTTCACGGACCGCGAGCGCATCCTTGAGGTCGTCTCCGGCGTGTGCGGCGGACGCTTGCATCCCAACTGGTTCCGCATCGGCGGCGTTTCACAGGACCTGCCGGAAGGATGGGAGGAGCTGGTACGGAACTTCCTCGATTACATGCCCGGGCGTCTTCGCGAATACGACAAGACGGTTATGAAGAACCGAATTCTCAAGGCCCGTACCAAAGGCGTGGGGGCTTATACCGTTGACGAAGCCATCGAATGGGGAGTGACCGGGCCTGGATTGCGAGCGTGTGGTTTCGAGTGGGATTTTCGCAAGAAGACGCCCTACGGCGGGTATGACCAATTCGAGTTCGATATTCCAACGGGCCAACACGGTGACTGCTTCGACCGCGCGCTCGTGCGTATCGAGGAAATACGTCAGAGCTTACGGATTATCCGTCAATGCGCGGATCACATGCCGTCCGGCCCCTATATGGCGGACCATCCGCTGGCGACCCCGCCGATGAAAAGGCGGACCATGCACGATATCGAGACACTGATAACGCATTTTCTGAACGTGACGTGGGGCCCGCCCATGCCGCCCGGCGAAGCGTTTGCCGGGATCGAAGCCACCAAGGGCAACAATGGCTATTACTTGGTCAGCGACGGGGGGACAACGTCTTATCGAACCCGCATCCGCACGCCTTCGTTCGCCCACATGCAAATGTTGCCGAAGATCAGCCGGGGTGGCATGATCCCGGACCTGATCGCCATTCTGGGCAGCGTGGATTTCGTCCTGGCAGATGTGGACCGATAAGGGTATTCGCTCATCAGAGAGAAACTCTAAATATCTTTCAGGGAGTGGAGGAATACAAATGAAGTCAACAGATCTGAATAACAGTGTAATATTTCCCAAGGGAGAGAAAGCCATAAGTGACTATTTTACAGGGGATGTTTGGGTTCAAATGCTTGTGACAGATGACGTATTTGATTGTCCCGTCTACAATGTGACTTTTGAACCGGAAGCAAGGACAAAATGGCATTCACACCCCGGAGGACAAATTCTTCTGGTGACTGGAGGCAACGGATATTATCAAGAAGCGGGTAAACCGGCACAACCGCTTCATGAGGGAGACGTTGCAAAAATACTCCCGAACGTGAAACACTGGCATGGTGCATCAAAAGATTCCTGGTTTGTTCATGTCGGAATTTCAACAAATCCTGGGTTAGGAGATGCTGAGTGGTTTGGACCTGTTACAGACTAAGAGTATGCGGGAGCCAAAAAATGAAAGCTGCGATCTTCAAAGGCAAAGGCAAAATCGCGGTCGAAGAACGGCCAAAACCGAAAACGAAAGAATTAACGGATGCAATCGTGCGTGTGGTGCTCGCCTGCGTATGCGGCTCAGACCTATGGTACTACAGAGGCATCGAAGAGCACCAAGAAGGGCCCATCGGCCACGAGTGTAGTGGAGTTGTCGAT
>JARRQQ010000181.1:0-4056 GCA_037381725.1 Sedimentisphaerales bacterium | reverse complement strand
GGATTTCGTAATAGCACCGTTTGCTTTTAGTGACAATACCTGTCCACATTGCCAGGCCGGTTTCCAAAACAGCATGTGTGAACGGCGGTTTTTCGGCATGGGAAACGAAGGTGATGGATGTCAAGCGGAGTTCGTTCGTGTACCTCAAGCTGACGGTACGCTCGTGACTGTGCCAAGTTCAGGTTTTTCGGCTGAAACATTAGCGTCATTACTGACTTTGAGCGATGTCATGGGTACAGGTTATCACGCTGCTGTGAGCGCTCACGTAAAAAAAGGAGATACTGTAGCAATCGTTGGGGATGGTGCCGTTGGACTCACAGGAGTGTTATCCGCCAAATTGCTTGGCGCTAAGAGAATAATAGTTCTTGGAAGCACTCATAAGACCCGACAGGCACTTGCCAAAGACTTTGGCGCAACTGACATCATATCAGTCAGGGATGATGAAGCAGTCAAGGAAGTCATGAAACTCACCAACGGTGTTGGTGCTGATGCAGTATTAGAATGTGTAGGAACAAGACAAGCCAATGAGACAGCCTTTGCCGTCGTTCGTCCAGGCGCAATTGTGGGTCGTGTTGGCGTGCCTCATGATGTGCAAATTGATGCTACGGGCACCTTCTTCCGCAATATAGGTATGCGAGGGGGTCCGGCTCCGGTTCGTGAATATTTGCCACAACTGATGGACACGGTGCTTCAAGGTAAGATTAATCCAGGCAAGATATTCGATTTTGAAACGGATCTTGACCATATACAAGAGGCATACGCTGCTATGGATGAACGACGAGCGATTAAATCATTAGTCAAAGTGAGCGACGTATAAGATGAATACAGTGACCAACGCAATCGTAGTTATCGGTGCAGGGTCAATTGGCCAGGCGATTAGCCGTCGCGAACGTGCGGCCTGGAGTGGGATTTTCAAGAAAAGTCGATAAAAGACCGAACAATGCTGACAACGCAGGAAATGAAGGAAATCGAGGAGGAATTGGGCAAGTACGCGCAGAAACGCGCCGTCGGCCCCGAAGCCTTGAAAATCGTGCAGCGTCATCGAGACTGGATCTCGGACGAGAGTCTGACCGACATTGCCCGGTTCCTGGATATGACGGAGGAGGAGTTGGACAGCGTGGCTACGTGCTACAACCTGATTTTCCGCAAGCCCGTGGGCAAACACGTCATCCTGATGTGCGACAGCGTTTCGTGCTGGGTCATGGGCCACGAGGACCTGTTCAACCATCTGACGCAGCGACTGGGTATTACCTTCGGAGAAACGACCTCCAACGGGCGCTTCACGTTGCTGCCCGTCGCGTGCTTGGGCGCGTGCGACCACGCCCCGGCCATGATGGTCGACGAAACGCTGTACGTCGATCTGACGGTGGCGAAACTGGGCGAGATTCTCGATCGGTACAAATGACGCGATGGAAAAGCCGCTGACGCAACACATACGACCCGATAGAAAACCGCTGGACATCGCGGACTATGAGAGGGCGGGCGGCTACCAGGCTTTGCGCAAAGCGCTTGGCATGTCCCCCTCCGATATCCAAAAAATGGTCAAAGACGCCAATCTGAGAGGCCGGGGCGGAGCGGGTTTTGTAACGGGACAAAAATGGAGCTTCGTCCCCATGGGCAAGGACGCCCGCAAGCCAAAGTACCTCACGGTCAATGCCGACGAGATGGAGCCGGGCACGTTCAAAGACCGACTGTTGCTGGAAGGCAATCCCAACCTCGTCGTGGAGTCCGCGATTATCAGCGGCTACGCCCTCGAAGCGGACGTGGCGTACATCTTTCTACGATGGGCGTACAAAACGGCCGCAAAAAACATTGAAAAAGCAATCGCTCAGGCGTACGAAAAGAAATATTTGGGCAAGAATATCCTCGGTTCCGGCTACGATCTGGAGATGCATCTGCACGTCAGTGCGGGACGCTACATGTGCGGCGAAGAGGACGGGCTGCTGGACGCGCTTGAGGGCAAAAGAGCGATACCGAGGATCAAACCGCCCTATCCTCAGACGTGCGGGTTGTGGGGGCAACCGACGGTAGTCAATAACGTCGAGACGCTCGCAAACATCCCCTTCATTATCGAAAGCGGACCGCAAGCCTTTAAGGACCTGAGCCTTACGGACGAAGGAGGCACCAAATTGTACGGCGCAAGCGGCCGGGTCAGCAACCCGGGCCTGTGGGAGCTGCCGATGGGTACGCCGCTGGGAGAAATATTCCACGAGCACGCGGGAGGAATGGTGGAGGGGTACAAGTTTCGAGGCCTGCTTCCGGGTGGGGCCTCGACCGATTTTCTGACCGACGAGCATTTCGACGTGAAGATGGATTTCGCGAGCGTACAGAAAGCTGGCAGCCGGCTCGGCACCGGCACGATGATCGTCCTGGACGACCGGAAGTGCCCCGTCGGCATGGTGCTCAACCTGCTGAGGTTTTTTGCACGCGAGTCGTGCGGCTGGTGTACGCCGTGCAGAGAAGGGTTACCCTGGATCGCCGAGACTCTCGAAGCGATTGAAAACGGACAGGGCCGGCCGCAAGACCTGGACCTGCTCGAAGAACACACCAAACTGCTCAGTATGGGACACACGTTTTGTGCCTTGGCACCCGGCGCCATGGAACCGCTGCAAAGTGCGCTTAGAATCTTCAGAGGGGATTTTGAAAAGCACATCTCGGAACACCGATGCCCCTGGAAGGGCTAAGGACGACAGAAGAAATGCGTCTTGATCGGAGGTTGATATGAAACCGCACAATTCCCTAAATCGTCGGAGCTTTGTAGCTGGCACGGCTCTGGGCGGCGCGGGCCTGATCCTGAGTGGCGGCCTTGGCGTGCGTAAGTCACTTGGAGAGCAAACGCCGTCTTCAGAAGAAGAGGAAGAACCGATGGAAATGGAAGTTACTGCGACCGAGGATCTCATGCGGGAACACGGTGTGTTGCGACGAATCCTGATCGTCTACAGTGAATCCGCACGGAGAATTCGGCAAGGACCGCCGAGCGGAATTTATGAACCCATCAACAAAGCGGCCGATCTCTTCCGTCAGTTCGGTGAGAACTACCATGAAAAGGCTCTTGAGGAGACCTATATCTTCCCGGCAGTCAGCAAAGCAGGCGGCGAGGCATCCGCCTATCCTGCGGTCCTCATCGCCCAACATCGCCGAGGGCGCGAAATCACGGACTATATCTCAGCCGCGACGAACGGCAAAGGCCCGGCTGACACCCGGCGGCTGGCCTCCGCGATGGAGGCTTTCGTCAGAATGTACCGCGCGCACGCCGCCAGAGAGGATACGATTGTTTTTCCCGCCTGGAAACACACCATGCCGGAAGAACAATTGGACGAGATGGGCGAGAAATTCGAGGACATCGAGCATCAGCAATTCGGCGAAGATGGTTTCGAGAAAGCCGTTCGCCAAATCGCGGCTATCGAAAAACAGCTTGGCCTGGCCGATCTGTCACAGTTCACGGCACCGCCGGTCGAAATGTGACGGGCAAGGAGACGACGATGAGCAAGTATCCTGGCGCAATTAGAAGATCCATGCGAACGAACGCACCGGCCGCGGTCATCTTGATACGCTTGCTGACGGGCGCCGTCTTTTTCTTCGAAGGGATAAAGAAATTCTTGCTTGCCGCCGATTGGGGCGTCGGGCGCTTCACAAAGATCGGAATCCCCGCACCTGGGGTTTTGGCTCCCTTCGTGGGCGCCGTGGAAATCCTGTGCGGTTTTCTCGTCCTGTGGGGCTTACTCACGCGGTTCGCCGCCGTTCCTCTGATTATCGTCATTTCGGTCGCCATAGCCACGACGAAGGTTCCGATATTGCTCAACAGCGGTTTTTGGCCGATGGAGGACCACGCTCGCACCGACTATTCGATGTTGATGGGTCTGCTCTTTCTGCTGGTTGTGGGCGGCGGAAGATGGTCCCTCGACACTCTGCTGTCCAAATCGAAGCTCCCTGATCCACCTGCTTAAACAAATAGAGACATTTCAAAACCACGAAGCCGAGCTCGTAGTGCTGCAAACGTCGCTCCGGCTTCGTCGATAGACGAGCTAAACGTGCCAACGATCTATATTGACAACA
>JARRQQ010000180.1:0-7473 GCA_037381725.1 Sedimentisphaerales bacterium | reverse complement strand
GCGGGGAGATCGACAATTCCGCCTATTCCATGAACGGCTGGCTGACCAAGGAGCGGTCCAACGCTATCCCGCGCCATGCCGAGGTCATCGTCGCACACGACCACATGGAGCCGCGAATCGAGAACGGCAACGACATGCTTTGCCCCGATTCGACCGGCGTGAACCTCGCTCACTACCGGACTGGCGGCCGGCGCGATTGGTATCGCGGTATCTTCCGGCACTGCACTACGAAAAACGATCCACAAGAGACGGGCGGCCGGCTCAACTGCCTCTGGCTGGACGGGCACGTCACCACCATCAAGGAAACGACCGGCGAAGACATCCCCAAACGCTACTACGACCCCCTCGGCAAGAACTGAGAAAAATCTCGCAGGGTGGGTGGGCTCAAACCCTGTTAACCGGATGAAAATTGAACAGGCTCCGCCTTATGGCGGAGCCTGTTGGTTTTTCGGCGTGTTGCTTCGGATCAAGCGGGGACAACGTTGGTCGCGCAGGACCGCCCTTTCTGTCCCTGGCCCAGGTCGAACTGGACCTTCTGCCCTTCGGCAAGAGTGGAGTAGCCGTTCATCCTGACCTCGGAGTGATGAACGAACACATCCTCATCACCACCGTCGGGCGTGATAAACCCGAAGCCTTTTTTCTCGTTAAACCATTTCACTGTTCCTGTACTCACTACAGTACTCCTTAAGCCCACAAGCGGGCGTAAACTGTGTCTCTCGATCTTTTTAAGGGAGAATATTCTTGAGAGACATGAGAATATACTTCACTTGTCCTCATTATACTGGCAGCGCCCGCCCCGGTTCTACGAAAATAAAAAATAAATTTAACTCTTTATATCGAGTTAACGGCTGACGATAGAAAAGCCCGAACCTCCTTTTCCATCACATCCGGCTTGTCGTGTCGAATGAGATGGTTGGCGCCTTCGATATGTATGAGTTTGCCATTGGGTAGAAGCGCCGCACAAGCAAGGTGCCTTTTGCGATATTCTTCTTCGGCATCCGCCTTTAGAATGAGGGTCGGCGCGGTGATTTTGGGGAAGATTTCCCGAGGATTTCCAAAGCCATCCCCTTTTAGGATGTCAATCACATTGGGATCGACTAAACGTTTCGATTCGGCCCAATGATCGTACTCGAAATCCGTCCAGCCGGGATGATATTTCGTTCGGGCCATCTTCATCAGTTTTGACTTGGGTGTCGTTGCCTGGGTCGCAACCCATTGCTTCCAGTCCGGCAGAATATCCACAGTCAAGTTTTCAAGTGCTTCTTCCATCGGCGGGTCTTCCAATATGATGGCCGCCGGCAAATCCGGATACGTGGCGGCCGTGAGAGCGACGACCGAGCCGCCCATCGAATGGCCGACGAGGATCGGCTTTTTGATATCGAGGGCACGGACGAGTCCGACAAGGTCTTGCATGTGCGCTTCCAACGTATAGGGTCCGTCCGGCTTTTCCGAGAAACCGTGACCCCGGGCGTCGTACATGATAATGTCGTATTCGTTCTCAAATTTGGCGGCAAAAGTCGCCCAGTTCAAACCATAGTCTGTGATGCCGTGAGCCATAATCATGACGGGCTTTCCCCGAAGGGGGGTACGCCAATAATGCAAACGTATACCGTTGCTTTGAATCGAATTCGATTCCCAATGACGATAGGGCAGAGGCTTTACCATGAGTGACTCCGATGGATGACAACCAGCGAACAAAATCATAACAACAAACAGATGGGATAGACGCATTTCTTGTTCCTCTTAAAATAGAATAAGGGGCACAAAGCACACATATGGACGAGCGCACCGTCTCAGATCGTGTAGGGCGCGCGCATCGCGCGGGACCGCATCCGGTTGGCTTCGGGATCGCCGACGAACTCGGCCTTGTTCAGATCGAACTTCAGGTCGCGCTTCAATCGCTCGCAGATGTCCGCCGCCAGGCAGATACACATGGCCCGGTACATCACATCAGGATTCGCTACCGGGGGGCGGCGCGACCGGATACAGTCGAAGAAATCCCGCACGTGGTTCATCGGCCGTCCCGTCCGGCCCACGTAGTCGGCCACCACTTTCTTGTATTCGCGTAACAGTGCTGGCGATGAAACGTCAGGAGCACCGTAACCGTCGGCGGCCGCGACCCATCCTTCGGGACCGTCGAATCGCTCGCCGCAAGCGCCGTGCCAGTACTTGCAGGGTTCCCACACTGACCCGGTGACTCGGAACAGAACCAGCTTGATCCCATTGGATAAGCGCGTCACCATCGTCTGATCCGGGCCGGCAAACTCGAACTCGATGAAGGAAACGCCTGTCATATCAAGCCCGGCCAGCGCCTGGATAACCGTATGCGCGCCCCACATCGCGACGTCGGTGGCAAAATCATAAAAGTGATACCACCCTCCTGACGTATAAGCGCTATTGTAAGGACGCCAGGGACATGGACCGATCCAGACGCCCCAGTCCAGATCGTCCTTGGACGGCTCCGGCTCCGCCGGCAACCAGTCGTGGCGCAGCCCGTCGCGCCAGCGAATGTCGGCGTAGGCAGTGTGAATCGGACCCAATCGGCCGGACCGGGCCATTTCGATGGCAAACACGTGATTCGCCTCGCTGAGGCGCTGGGCGCCGGTTTGGTAGATCCGCCTATACCGGCGCGCGGTCTCCACAACCGCCTTGCCCTGGGCCATCGTCAGGCAGGCGGGCTTTTCACAATAGACATCTTTGCCGGCCCGCATGGAGAGAATCGCAGCCAGCGCGTGCCAGCGGTCGCCGGTGGCAATCAACACGGCGTCCACGTCCGTCCGCTCGGCCAGGAGTTGTCGCAGATCGCCATACGCGGCGCAGTCTTTATTGCCGTATGTACTGTCTACCTTGTTCTTGGCTGCTTGACGCCGACTCTTTAAGACATCACATACGGCGACCCATTGCACGTCCGACTCGTTCAGCATCCAGCCCAAATCATGAGAGCCGCGGCCGCCGATTCCAATGCCGCCCATCACGATGCGTTCGCTCGGCGCCACGGTTCCGCCACGCCCCAGTGCCGAGACCGGAACATAACGCGGAAACGCTACCGCACTGGCCGCTATGATCCCTCGTTTGAGAAACCGACGCCGCGTGAGTCTCGTACTATCTTCACTGTTCATAGGATCTTCCTCTTTTCATTCAATCTCATCGTTACAACATCTCATTCTAACGAAGCGATCTGCCCTGTTGCAATTCCTTTCTTGGCAACGATGAGCCTATATCTCTGTAATCTCTGTGGCTGACAATACTGAGATAGTCTAACAAAACGCGCTTTGTTATTCCGAGCGTCGCCGAGGAATCTGTCAAAACAGTCCCGCGAAGCGGTTCCTCATTTCTTGGCCGCTGTTTCGTTAGAGCCCCGAAGACAGGATAGCGGGCTGGGCGGGGTCATTAGCATGCACAATGCGATGAATCTTCTTCAGCATCACCTTGAAATGGTCTTATGTACAGCCTTCGATACGGCAGCGACAAGTTGTAAAAAGAGATGCGCCCCTCATCATCCCCCGGTTGATTCCGATGTCCATCGGGATTCGGTGTCGTCTCAGGATGACAGGCTGCGTGCCGCCCCGACGTTATAAAAAAAGCCGGAAATCGTGATCCATGAGCCTTGCATACAGGCCTTTTATAAATCACAACAATATTAAACAAAGAACACGATTGTAACAGAACGGTAACATTTAGACTGCATAATTGCTCCCGTAGAAGCGATAGTTCTTTGCTGACCTATTTGAAAGGAGCATGATTATGGAACGGTTAAAAGACATCACAGTCTGTGCAATAATTCTTGCCTGTATGAACTACTCTTCTTTTGGACAAATCCTGGAAGCATATGTACCTGAAAATCTTGATGTTTTTAAATCAGACACGACCAAATACGAGGTAGATGCCGATGGTTACATTGATGTGAAATCAATTCCTCGTCCTGATTGTCAGGCTTTTTATAAGATAGCAAATTATTATTATAATGAGGCCGAAAAAATATTTGTTCTTCCTGAAGGAACGCAGGACAGTTCCGGTGTCGAGAGAATAAAAAAAGGGTTTGCCAGATCTTACAAGAACTATGTTTTTAAGAAAGAATCGGAACTCCGTGATGCTGATTTTCAAAAGCTGCTCGTCCTTCATGCCCCGATTCATTATTATAAAGACTGGAGCAGATTTAACCTTCCAGTCTACCAGGAGGAAAAAGGGTTTTCGTTTCGCGGGCAGCAGTACACTGATGTGAATGATGGAATTTTTTATATATCGCCGCACATTATAGCCAAGACAGGCAATTCCATACCTCCCGTTTGGAACTTGTATAACAGTTATTGTACCCTGTATAAATATGTCATTATCAACGATAATAGATATGTAAAATATGGAATGCTGACCGGTCACGAAATAGACCTGGAAAAGATTAAAACGTCGAACTATAAGCCGGTAATCTCAAAATATTTCAAATTCGATATATCAAAATCATTAGAGGGCATTTCAACATCTGAATATGACGCGGTCGTTGAACAGATATGCGAGGCAATGGATTTGGCGCGGCCCGATTTTAAAATACAATGTATGATGCATTCCGGGCCTAATGAGGCCAGATTGTTCTCGAATTGGTTTGCTCTTTTAGGCTGTGATATTCTAAAAGATTCAGTGAGTTTTGGAGCCGCCATTAATGGAGTCATCCATGTTATCGGCGAAGGTAAAGGATTGATCAGCCATGAATCTTTCCATGCGATATGGGACAAGCTCGTAGGTATCAGAAATACCTTTTTTACAGAGGGAGCGCAGATGTATTATGAGTTTACTCAGGATTCATCAAAAATTACTACAGCATTAGAAGTTATGAAAAAATATCAAGACTACGATTTAAAACCATTGATAACGGGAGATAACTTTTTCAATGTTCCCCATGAAAATAATAAAATTATTTCTTATCCGATATCAGGCTTGTTCTCTACGTACCTGATAGAGCAATACGGTTTAGAGAAATACAAATCACTTTTCAAGGCCGAAAAGGGAGAAAGTGGATTTCCGGAGGTTTATGAATTAAAGCTTGATACAATATTGGCAGATTTTTATTCCTGGATAGATTCGAAATAGCTTGTTACCGCTGAGTCGATGTTGTTGGGAGCAAGTGAGGGTCATATCGTGTTGTGTAACTTGTTGTGTTAGACAGGATTACTGGATTTACAAGATAATTTGAATTCGGTTATCAGATCGTCAGGAGATCGGGTTGTGGGTATCAGGTTCGTTCGTTTGCTGGATCGACGGATTTCAGGATATCAGGTGATTATGAGTCCGGCCATTTTGCTGAGAAACAGAATCGCCGTCTCTTCCCGGAGGCTCTGAGGCCCTGATATTCTTCACCCAGATAACCAGATAGCCTGATACCCCTACGTATCATTTATCTTGTCGATCCCGTTGTCCCGTCCTCTTTAAGCCTTTCATCCCGTAGCTGGAGAATAAAGGCTCGCATCTTTCTTCACAACCTATTTGCGCTTCGCCAAACCGGGTGACTGTCCGCTAAACCGGGGTAAGTTCAATGCGACCCCCGTCATTCCCCTACCGAAATCAAAAATATGTTTTCGGAAAAAGTGAACGGACAGTGGACAAGCACCCTTGGAGAGAAATAATAGGGGCAGTAGGGCTGTTGAAAAAGCCCTCTGCCGTTAATTTATGGCAATATAGCAGAAGGAGTAAGTCATGACACAATTAACGATCGTCGCGAATATCAAAGCCAAAGCCGACAAAATTGGTCTGGTCAAGGCTGAGCTTGAAAAGCTGATTGACATCACCCGTGCTGAGGAGGGCTGTATCAATTACGATTTGCACCGGGACAATGAAAATCCCGCTCATTTCCTGTTCTACGAGAACTGGGAATCTCGTGAACTCTGGCAGAAGCATATGGGCAGCCGGCACCTCCAGGACTACGTGGCCACAACGGAGGGCGCGGTCGAGGAATTCACGGTAAATGAAATGACGAAAATAGCCTGACAAGTTAGAAGAATAACTTTGGATAGGATAACGAGGCGGATTGCCTGTTAGGTGGCTGTGGGACTATTGAAAGAGTCGAGATTGCTTCGTCGCTGCGCTCCTCGCAATGACAAAAAATGCGTTCCTTTGTCATTGCGGGCCTGGCCCCAAGGAGCCGATTCGAAGAATCACGCGGCAATCTGAAATGTTACGGTGGGACGTTTTCAACGGCCCCGCTGTCCTTATTATCGCTATTATCGCGCCTATTATAAAATGAAAGTGGGTGGATCCTATGCCTGGAAATCCGGAGACCAAGAAGGAACTGTTAAAACGACTGCGGGAGCAGGGGATTCCAGGATATGAAATTGAAGGGATCCTCGGTTCCGGCGCGATGGCGACGGTATTCAGGGGCAGGCAGACCAGCCTTAACAGGATTGTTGCAATAAAGGTCTTGAGAAGCAGATTGGCCAAAAACGAAAATTACGTGAGACGTTTTCATATCGAAGGGCGGTCGGCCGCGAAGCTGAATCACCATAATATCGTCAGCGCAATCGATGTTGGAAAAGCGGGGGGATACCATTATTTTGTGATGGAGTACGTTGAAGGTGACACCATCGGTGCCGCCCTGAAGCAAGGAAAGGTCTTTGAAGAAAAAGAGGCGCTCCGTATCATTATTCAGGTCGCAAGGGCCCTTAAGCATGCCCACGAACACTGGATCATCCACCGTGATATCAAGCCCCAGAACATAATGATTACCAATGAGGGCGTGGTGAAGCTGGCTGACCTGGGCCTTGCGCGGGAGCTTACCGACCTTGCCGGCATAGAAGCGGAGAAGGGCCAGGTATGGGGGACCCCTTATTATATAGCGCCCGAACAGATAAGGGGCAAGATAGACGTTGATGGAAGGGCTGACATATACAGCCTGGGGGCAACCCTTTACCATATGGTGACAGGCCAGGTCCCATTCCATCATGAAGACAAAAGAGAGGTAATAAATATGCATCTGCATACAAGTCTTACCCCACCGGACCATATAAACAGAAAGCTGTCGATCGGAATTAGTGAGATGATCGAGATCATGATGAAGAAGAACCCGGAAGACCGCTACCAAAACATCAAGATTCTTATTGAAGATACAGAAAGTATCTTGAAAGGGAGCCCACCTATCAGGGCCCATCAAAGTATTGATGTTGACCGTTTCTCGCCGCTGGCCACCGGGGACTTTGTCCCGCCTGAAACGAGTGCCCTGGAATATGAAACGATCATAAGGCGGCAAAGGATTGCGTTGATCGTGTGCGGTGTTTCATTGGCATTGGTGATTCTCATATTGATCATCTTCCTGATGGTGCTTCTGTGAACCGATTTATGATGAAAAGAAAAATATCAAGCTAATCCTTGAAAAGAGGATAATCGGGAAAATGCGGACAGGCACGAATGGCGATCCGTCCCTTGTAACTTCTCTATTACTTATTCCCCTGTGACTGTCGTGTTGCCCACAAGCGTTCCTCAGGAAATAGG
>JARRQQ010000179.1:0-7491 GCA_037381725.1 Sedimentisphaerales bacterium | reverse complement strand
CCAGCCGTCGTTGCTGATGTTCACGAGCCAGTCGATACGCTTGTGCCCGTTCTCGTCGAGTGCAAATTTGCGGGCAATGCTGGGAACCGTGTCCTCATAGCAAATGATGACCGCGAACGCGTATTGGGGCTGGTGCGCGTCGCCCTCTTTGTCGGCCATCTGAAACACCGTGTAATCGGTGCCGTAGTCGAGCGAATAATCGAAATTGTAAGGGATGAACTTGATCTTCATGAGCAGATTGTAGAACCAGGACAGCGACCTCCGGAGAGGCAATACCTCCCCGAAAGGCACCAGGTGGATCTTGTTGTACACGCCCTCCGCCTTTTCACCGTCCGGCCTGTACAGGAACGCCGAATTGAATCGTTTGTCGTAACCAAGCTCCATGTCCTTGTTGAGCCCCAGCGTCCCGCCGTACGCTCCGACCAACAGGTACGCAGAGCCTTTCGCGTGCTGCTTGAGTCTCTGATCCAGGAGGCTCCACTCACTGTTGGGATCGATCACTTTCAGGACTTCCGGGTTCAGCATGGCCTGGACCATGGTCTCGGGCCAGACGGCCAGCTCCGCCCCGGCTTTCACGGCGGCCTCACTCTTGACCATCAGGCCGTCGAACAGTTCCTGCCCCGACTCGAACGACCTCTTGACCGATTGCGGAACGTTGGACTGCAACGACGCCACCATCGGCCCGGCTGTGACATACTTGTCTGCCTGACCGATCCTCCATCGCCCGTAAAGTACGGCGCCAACGACCGCAATCAAGACGATGCCGGTCTTGACAAATTGTGAGACAGCAAAGAGCTTTCTCTCTCGCGCGGCGATAATCAGCTCCGCGATCAGCCCGTTGACCATCGCAATCAGAAATGAAACGCCGCCGGCCCCGAAGATGTCGGCGATTTGAATGATCGTGGTGTTGTGATATTGGCTGTGCGCCAGGAATCGCCAGAAGAAGCCGCCCAGGAAAAAGCCCTGCATTCGCTCAATGCCGACGATCAGCACCGCGGACGCCAGGAACAGAGGTATCCCTTTCCTCCGGCAATAGCGCAAACACAGCATCAGCACGGGCCAAAGCAACGCCGTGTACGTGCAGAAAATGAGCCAGCCGACGATCGTTACGGGAGCGACCCAATAGAGATTGACCAGCCAATAGAACAGGCAGACGAGGTAGCTGATGAGAAACAGACGACGAGGATTAGCTTCCGGCGAGCACGCAACGATAAACGGCACAAACGCCACCCACGCCAGAAATGAAACGTCAATCGGAGCCTGAATCACCGTCAACAGCGCTGCGGAAACCACAAACGGCAAGGCGGAGTACAGAATATAGAGCCTGGAATGGCGGGGTCTAACCCCTTCATTCTGTACTCTCAATTCTCCATTCGTCATCAAAGATCCTTTAACGCCGTTGCGATTTGTTTTACGTCGTACCGCTTGCCGTGGTTCATGCGCACGGCAAATTGACCGGCGAACAGCTTCAAAAGAGACGGGTCGGAGACGATGTCGCGCGGCGCGATCTGGATATCGCGGCTTAGCCTTTGAAGCTCGTCCAATTCCACGCCATCGAGAAAAAGGCCGGCGGAGCGCCGGTTCTTCAACTCAGCCAAACGTCTAGTCGAGTTTTGGACGTAGGTCTTGGATATCTCGATGCCGACGTAACTCCTTCTCATCTGGCAGGCCGCCGCGGCGGTCGTACCCGAGCCGCTGAATGGATCGAGCACGCAATCGCTCGGGTTCGAGCTGGCGGCAATGATTCTCTTGAGCAGACTCTCCGGCATCTGGCACGGATGCCAGCCGGCCCGTTCCCTGAACGTACCACAGACCCGCGAGTCGCTGTTCCAGACGTCGTCCGGCATCTTGCCGACGGGATTGGCACGCTTATCGTTGTAGATCAGTTGGCGGTCCGACGGCACTCGAACGGCGTGGTCATTGAAAGTGAAGTTCTTTGCGTCGTTCACGAAGTAGAAGATGTGTGTGTGCGCCCGCGCGAACTTGCTTTTGGTCTGCTGGCCGAACGTGTAGTGCCAGATGATCCAGTTTCGCATGACCAGGCCGAGATCGTCGCCGATGATCTTCACGTTCGCCGCATAGTCGTCGCCTATGGCAATATAGAACGAACCATGCGGCTTCAAGACGCCCTTGCAGACGCCCATCCACTCCTTCGTCCAGGCGATGTAGTTCTTCTTCTTGACCTTGTCGTAATACCTGTCGTATTTGTAGCCGATATTGAACGGCGGGTCCGCAAAGATCAGGTCCGCGAAGGGTTCGCCGATTTTACCCAACACCTCGATACAATCGCCGCAGATTATCCGATTGATAAGCTCTTGCATGGAGGTATCGTAAACAATCCGCCCGATTTTGCAAGAGAATCGTTTGTCATTATCCGCGCTTTGGATGCGTTCTGCCCGGCGAACACCCCCCATTTTTTGTGAGTTCGCAGCGTGGAATGCGCTGTTTCAAAAGAGATTACCTTCCAACTAAACCACCAGAGTTGGAAGGTCTATTGAAACGATTTTCCAAATCACATCAAGATCCACATCATCAACTCTGGACATATTGAACCTCGGCCTCTTGCAGAACTTTGTCTCGAAAGTATCGACTGAGGAAACCTGGTGTGTGCAGGTCAACCTTTCGGCCCCGCAGGTCAGCAAGCTCGTCCTGCATATCGAAGAACGCAAATCCCGGCTCCCGGCCCTTTTGAAAAACGACCAGCACGTCAACGTCGCTGTCCGGCGTGAAATAATCCCGCAAAGCCGATCCAAAAATTGCGAGCCGCTGGATGCGGTGCCTCCGGCAGAAATCCGCAATCTTGTCTTTCGGTATGACTGCGTTCTTGTTCATCGTGCTTGCGGTGAGCGTCTCAGGGCTGCTCCGGCTGGATGACTCTTTGCTCGTTGAAGACCTTTCCGCGCAAGTAGTCGGTGAAGGTGACTTTGACCGTCAGTGGCCTTTCCCAGTGCGCGATTTCCTCGGGCAGCTTGAACGTCAGTCGGTAATCGGTCACCAGGAAGGAGACCCAACGTTTCTTGAGTTCTTCGGGTCCGACGTTCCATTGTCCGAGCAGCGCCTGGCCGCTGGGCTTATTCAGGTCCCAGAGCTGAACGTTCACAGCGCCCGCCGCTTTGACCACGTCGCCCTGCTCGTCAATCGGCTGCAAATAGACGACGAGGTGGTCCATTTTCCCGTCTTTGTTCTCGTCGAGCAAAGTCGTGTATCTGTAGATCCTGACCGCCTGGAGTTGATAGAGACTGGCGAGTCTGACGTCCTTGGGCAAACCGGAGAGAACCTGGACCTGCTGCTTGAGCTGCTCGTCTTCACTCTTGACCCGCGTCAGATCGTCCTGGAGCTTCGATTGGCTCTGCGTCAATCGGTCGATATGCGCCAGCAGAGGCTCACACTTGTTGGTGTCTTGACAGCCGGCCGCGAGCACAAGACAGCATGCACAAGTCAGAATCGCGAACGTCGAATATCGAACGGCAAACGTCCGAATCGGCCACTCCCGCAATAGGGTTCGGTATCGCACGACCTGGCTCCGAACAGATTCGACACTCGATATTCGAGATTGGATCTTCATTATTCTTCTTGTTCTTCCTGCTCGTGCTCCCTGACGATTTCGGGGGCCTTTTGCAGGATTCTGTCCGCCAGTCCGTATGAGATCGCCTCGCCGGGGTCCAGCCAGAGATTTCGGTCGCAATCCTTTTCGACCTTCTCCGTGGGCTGGCCGGTATGCTTGGCCAGTATTTCGTAGAGACGGGCGCGCAGACGCAGTATCTCCTGAGCCTCGATGTCCAGGTCGGTGGCCTGACCGATCAAATGACCTGAGATGAGCGGCTGGTGTAAGAGTACGCGATTGTTCGCCAGGAGGAATCGCTTGCCGGCCTTGCCGCCGGCGAGCAAAACCGCGGCCATACTCGCGGCCTGTCCGATACAATAGGTCGCGACGTCGCAACGAAGGAATTGCATCGTATCGTAGATGGCAAAACCCGCTGTAATCGAACCGCCCGGCGAATTAATGTAGAAATGGATATCGTTCTTTGTGTCCTCATTGCTCAGGAAAAGCATCTGAGCGATGATGAGATTGGCGGTCTCGTCGTCTATCGGCCCCCCGAGGAAGATGATTCGATCTTTGAGCAGGCGCGAGTAAATGTCGTAGGCACGTTCGGCTCGACCGCTCTTTTCGATGACTATCGGCACCAAATTCTGATTCACGCTCATGTCTGCTTCTCCTGATCCTTCTTTTCGTCCTTTTTCGCTCCCTCCTTGTCTTTCTTTTCCTCTTCGTGCAGCACTTCGTCGATCAGGCCATACTCAAGGGCCTCGTCGGCGGTCATGTACCGGTCTCTTTCGGTCTCGCTGGTGATCTTCTCAATCGGCTGGCCGGTATGCTTGGCCAGAATGCCATTTATCACGACCTTGGCCTTGAGAATCTCCTCAGCCTGGATCTTGATGTCGGCGGCTGGCCCGCTAACGCCGCCCCAGGGCTGGTGGAGCATGACTTTGGCGTGGGGTAGGGCGTGACGGCGGCCCTTCGTGCCGGCCGCGAGAATCACCGCCGCCCCCGACTGTGCCCGGCCAATACAGTACGTCGCAACCGGGGAGCCGACAAAGCACATCGTGTCATAGATGGCCATCGTGTCATCCACGCTGCCACCCGGGGAGTTGATGTAAAGGCTAATCTCGCTGCTGCGCTTCAAGTTGTCGAGGTACAGCATCTTCATGATAACTTCCGCCGCTCTTTGGTAGGATATCTCCCCGATCAAAAAAACAATGCGGTTTTCCAGCAGCATATCGTCGAGACTCATCTGGCGATAGCGCTGATACGGGCCGTACTGGTCATATGCGTCCATATTGTGGGTCTCCATATTGGCGTGCATCGCGAAGTAATGCGCCTCCGCGAGTTCCGGTGATCGATACTTGATGGCTTGGCCATAAACTGACATATGCAACTCCCTTTGCTCTGTCGCCGATGTAGGGTCCGTCGTCACCCAAACTGAGGCAAGAACCGAAAAGACCGGCGATCATGCACGGGTCGTCCCGCGCACCTTTAGGAGTCCCCTTCCTCGGGCTTCGCCGCCTTTTTACGTGTCTTCGTTGATTCCTTTTGGGCTTTGGCTTTCTTGGCCTTTGTTTTGGCCTTCTTCTCGGTTATTTTCGCCGTTTCGAGCAATTTGGCGATGCACTTTTCCTGTCGCACCTCCAGGCTGAATTGAGCCAGTGAGCCGTCGCGAGCCATTTCCTCCCGCATTCGTTCGGGTCGCTGCCCGCGCTGTGCGGCCAATTGCGCGATATGGCCGTTGATCTCCTCTTCGGTCACGTCAATGTCGAGCTTCTCGGCAACCTTGTCCATGATGAAGAACGTCTTGAGTTGCCGTTTGGCCTGCTCTTCACTGGAGGACTGAAGCTGCTTGAACTGCTCGGCGATCTGCTCGCGGGACAGCCCTCGCATCATTAGATTGGTGTATTGCCGTTGCAGGACCGTATGCGCCTGCTCGGCAACGATGTCCAATGGTAGATCAAAATCAGTCTTGTCGAGCAGATACTGATATATCTGGTCGGTCATCTCACTGCGCGTGCGGGTCTCCAATTGACTATGCAGCGCATCCTGAATCTTCTCTCGAAGCTCGTTCACGTCCTCAGCCTGGTATCGCTGGAGGAACGCCTCGTCCAGATCAGCCGGCTTGAGCCATTTGATGTCCTCGATGTCGATGTGAACGTCGACTTTCTTTCCACGATATTCTTCCCTGAAGAAGGTCTTGGGAACCTCGATGCTCGTCTCTCTGTGCTCGCCTGTCTTGGCGCCGACCAGCAGTTCATCAAGCTTTTCGACGGGGACGGCTCCGACGAAGCCGCTCGGCCTGACGTGAATCTCGATATTGTCGAGCTTTTGTTCTTCATCGACGCCTTCGACCTTGAGAGTCACGTCGGCAATGATCTGATCTTCCCGCTCGACCGCAGCGCCTTCGGCCCGCGGCATCCAGACGCCGGCCCAGCGCCGCATTTGTTCGATCTCCCGATCCACTTGCTCGTCTGTCACCTCCAGCGTTGTCTTCGAGACGGAAATACCTTCGAGCGGCGGCAACTCGAATTCAGGCCGGACCTCGATCTCGAAATCGAACGTCAGCGGGCCTTCTTCCGGCAGCTTGATTTCCTCGAAATCAATATCAGGCTCACCCAGCGCCTTCAGATCGGCGTCCTGGGTGACCGCCTGGCTCGCGTCGGCCAGCAGCTTCAATTTGACCTGTTCGCTTGTCTCTTTGCCGAATCGCTTTTCGAGCAGCCGGCGCGGCGCCCGGCCTTTGCGAAAACCGGGCACAACCGCCTCTCTGCGCAGCTCTTCATACTGCTCGTCGATGACCTTCTTGATCTTCGCTTCGGGAATCTCGATGATGACCTTCTTCTTGCAAGGCCCGGCCTCCTCGACCGTCACGATGTTCTTCAGCTCGGGAGCTTCTTCTTCCGTCGCCTCTTCCTCTTGCGATTCCGATTCTACGGTCTGGTCCTCTTGCTCCAGGTCCGTCGTCTGCTCTTCTTTGGCCATATCGCTACTCCTAAGCGGCCCGCCGGGGTCCGCTACCTAAAGAAAAAAGGCTTCGGACGGTATCCGTCCTTAGCCCGGCTTCTTCGTTCTTGTCCGGCGCCGATCAAGCTCAGGTTCACGCTCCATCGGTGCGGGACCTAAACGTATCGGAGACCAACGCCAAACTATCCTTAGCCGGTAACTCACCGATACTATTTCGTCGTTAGTCGCTGGTATTTAGTCGTTGACAACCAGAGAATCCTTTCCGTCCTTCGCAGTTTGGCCGACCCCCACTCATGACCACGTACTACCGACCCACGACTATGACAAAGCGGGCGATGAGATTTGAACTCACGACATTCACGTTGGCAACGTGACGCTCTACCACTGAGCTACGCCCGCGAAAACCTTAAAGTTCCATTAAATAACAAAAACCGAAGCCCCTTGCAAAGACTTTTTTGACCGGCAAAAAAATTCTTTCCTGCCTTTTTATTCAGTTCCCATGATTTGGACAATGACTCGCCGGCTTCGGGAGCCGTCGAATTCACAAAAAAAGATGCCCTGCCAGGTTCCGAGCTGCATCCGGCCGCCTTCGAGCAGAATCCGCTCACTGCAGCCGACAAGGGATGATTTGACGTGGGCGTCAGAATTGCCCTCCCCATGGCGATAGCCGGAACGGCTTTGCGGGACGAGGGCCTCGAGTGTCAGCAGGATGTCATGGGGCACGTCCGGATCGGCATTTTCATTGATCGTAATCGCGGCCGTGGTATGGGGCGTATAAACCGTGACTTGTCCATCCTGAATGCCGCTTTTTTTGACGATCTGCCCCACCTGGGAAGAAATGTCGATCATTTCACAGCGCCGCCGTGTCGGAACAGAAAGAACTTCCTGATATACGTTCATCCTCATTCTCCCGTTTGCACAAAGTTTTACGTGTATTGTATGTCAATTTCGTCTGATAATCCAATGCTGATCGAGACAAT
>JARRQQ010000178.1:0-11382 GCA_037381725.1 Sedimentisphaerales bacterium | reverse complement strand
GTCATCAAGATCAACGAAGCCCCAGATTCAGAACCATCTCGGCCAGATGGTTCGCAGCACGGTGGAAGAGACGCTGAACGCCATGCTGGATGCGGAGGCCGATCACCTCTGTCATGCCCATCGGTACGAGCACACCGACGCCCGGACGGACCAGCGCGCCGGCCACTACAAGCGGACGTTGCACACGAAGGCCGGCGAAGTGGCGTTGAAGATTCCTAAGCTGCGACACGCCAAATTCGAGACGGCGATCATTGAACGCTACCGTCGCCGGGAATCCTCGGTCGAAGAGGCTTTAATGGAGATGTACCTGGCCGGCGTCTCTGTCCGGCGTGTCGAGGACATCACCCAGGCGCTTTGGGGGATGCGGGTCAGTGCCGGCACGGTCAGCGACTTGAATCAAAAAATGTATGCGCGGATCGAGCGGTGGCGTAACCGCAAGATCGAAGGCCGCTATCCCTATGTGTATTTGGACGGGATCAGCCTCAAACGCGTCTGGGCGGGTGAGGTGCGGAACGTGTCGGTCCTGGTGGCAGTCGGTGTGGGTGAAGACGGCTACCGGGATATTCTGGGTATTGCCGAGGGGTGCAAAGAGGACAGGGCCGGGTGGGGCAACTTTTTGGCATACTTAAAGAAGCGGGGTCTGCGTTGTCCGGAGCTATTTATCTCGGACAAATGTCTCGGCCTGATCGAATCGTTGGACGAGTATTATCCGCAAGCGAAATGGCAGCGGTGTACGGTTCATTTTTACCGCAACGTTTTCTCCGTCGTGCCCAAGGGGAAGGTCAAGCTCGTCGCGGCGATGCTCAAGGCGATCCACGCCCAGGAGGACGTGGAAGCCGCGCGAGGGAAAGCTGAAGCCGTAGTAGCCAAGCTGGAGACGATGAAGCTTCGTGCAGCCGCCCAGAAGGTCCGTGAGGAAATTGACGAGACGTTGACGTACTATGCGTTTCCCGACAAGCACCACCGTCAGATCCGAACGAACAATCCGCTGGAGCGGATCATGCGTGAGATCCGCCGGCGTAGCCGAGTGGTCGGCTGCTTTCCGGATGGTAAGAGTGCGCTGATGTTAGCGGCGGCGAGACTGAGGTACATCGCGGGCAGCAAGTGGGGCACACGACGGTACATGAACATGGAGCGTTTGAAAGAACTCAAGCAGGAACAAGCTGAGAACGCGACGGCGGTGGCGTGATCTTCCGATAACATTCGGCCCCCTTAAGGGGGCCAGGGCATAGACAAATGACCGTACACCATAGACCAGAGTGATGGCTACAACAAAATGTGCGAAAGAATCTTGACACTACCAAGGACAACGACAATCGAAAGTGCGAAACACTTTTGACACTACCTCGAGAGTTGCACAAGCGGAGTGAAGCTGCAGCATTCGTTGCGAGGGTCCAAGTCCCATTTATCGGATTGGTGGTTGAAGGACTTGTTATTTGAGGTGACGCTAGTTTAGGCGACGAAAGCGCCCGGCGTTTTGGTGCCAGATTTCTTGCGGAGTGTCATGCATGACTGAGAAAATCAGGTGAGCACAATGAAATCTGACGGGCTGGGTAATGAGTGTTGGATGCGAGCGAACTCACTGTCTTTTTAAAAAAGTCCACTTGGGAACGGGTTTCTTATTACGGTTCGTAGTAAACTGGGCTGTAGCCCAGGCGGTAATAACGTTCTGTGTCACTGAGTACTTCCGTCCAGAGCGGTTCCCAATTGAGAGGCTCAAATCTTTCAAGTACAAAGCTTTCGCCTGTCTGCACTATTACCACGCTGAAGAGATCGCCAGAGGGAAAGACTGCGAGACCAGTGAAATAGCCGGTTCTCTGTCTACTCTGGTTGTATGGATAATTGTTTATGACGAATTTACATTTGTCTTCAAGCTGAGTCTTGTGTTTTTTGAATGTCTCCAAAGCTTCTTCTGACAAAGAACCTTCTTCGAGATCGAAATCATCTTCGAACAGCTTACACATGGTAGTGTAGAAGAAATAACGGGCCGCTTGCTGCCGCTGAAACAGACTTCCCTTGAGTAGAGTCAGGGACATTGATGCCACAGGTACAACCAAGATGCCGGCGATAAGAGAAATCATAGCCGTAAAATACAATCCGGAAGCTGGCCCCGTCTTAATATTCTGCAAATGAGGTTTGCATGCGATGGACAGCAACAAGACCGTGACAATGCCAACCACATCAGCCAGCAGGTCCATGGAGCTTGTCTGTCGACGCACGAGAGATTGAGTGATCTCATCGATAACACCAATGGCTGACAATGCCAAAAGAACCAGCAAGGCCCATCGAAGGGAGAACATGCTCTTCAATGAAATAACCAAGAGAAATGTCATTGCACCATATGCAATGAAATGCAAGATTTTGTCAACACCCCTTTCCTGCAATTGAGACGGCATCGTTTCTTGTGGGATATGGGTGAGTATAGTAGCTACACCAATAAAGGTGGCAGTTATGATGAACCGCTTGATATAGAAATAATTGTTGAGTTTCATGTCTTGGTCGTCAATGTTTAACAAATGCCGTCAACGGCAATGTCCGATTCTATTTCATCAATGGACGTCAGTCGTACCGCGGGTGGAGCCGTTTGGTGACGTCAACGTTGGATGGGCTTGACTTTGAAGCGCACCCCTTCGCCTAGTGAGAAATAAGGCATGTCTACTTCGTCTGCCTGTTGAACTGGAAGAAGAAACTGGTAGAGGTTTACATCGGTCTTCTCCAATCCATTCGTCTTCGTCCTGGTGATCGGGAAGGATTTCACCAACTTGAACTGCGGTCCCTTAATCGCCCCCCGTAGAGACCAGGCCGCCTCGCTGGGCGGGGAATCAGGACTATCGGCTATGGCCAGCCACTGGCACCCACCTCGCTTTTGCAATCTTTCAACGACCTCTTCAGCGGATGAGACAAACTCGTGCCGGGAAGAGGTTATACCTTCAGCATACAGTAGTTTTTGTCCAAGGACTACGCGACGGCAATAGCCAGGATCCCTGGATTGAATGTAGAAGGTAAAGATGCCGGAGTTCTTGCCATCGTAGAACACAGATTCGTCTGGGGCGATCTTCTCTATGTACTTTACGAGTTCCTTGTAACCGGAAATCGACATGACATATACTCTTGAGGTCAACCACGCTTGGCCAATGAACAGGGATACTACCATAAGCAAGGTCGTAGCCTTTGCCCAATTGGGCCTTATTCCCAAGAGTTTGCCGAGATAGGTTGCTATTGTAAGCAGCCCGAACAGACAGAATATGACGAGCGGCAGGGACAGCAGTAATATGTAGCGGCCCTCTTTAGCCGGCAGGTACGAGTAGTACCCATAGCAGATCAACGTCAGAAGCAACATGAGGAGTGTTTCATGCCGCCATCGCCGGACAGCTAACCCAGCGGCAATACCAACCGCTGCAATTAACAAGAGATGTGCACCAAAGAGTTCTGGAAACCGTCGAAGATAATACATCCACGGCCAATTTAGAAGGTGTGAGACATGATCAGCCGTGCCTGTGGCCCACACCGAGCGACTTCGCTCAAATTTCAGGACGACAAGTACCCACGGCACCAGTGCCAGCGCTGAAAGTACCAAAACCAACACTGTTTTGCGTTTCCACAACAGATCCCAGCGGCGTTCCACTACGAGCCAGATACCGGCTATGACGGCTACGACACAACTGGTCAGATATGTGAGAATGGAAAGGACCGCCAAGACTGCTCCAACATACAAATGTCGCCATGCGGGAGATGCTTTCGGCGACTCCAGCCATCTGCGAGTGTGATAGAGAGCTCCTATGCTCAGCGCCACTGCAGGAACGTTCAACATGATACAACTAGACCACCTAACCACCCCCGGTAGTCGTATAAAGGCCTGCCATCAGTGCGAATCCAAGCACAAGGCCCTTGGCAATATACGGCGATGATCCGAATACTCCGAAGACAACTGCCTCCACGACGTAAAACACCGGTGGGTACGTTGTAGGTGCGATCACGGGGTAGCGTGCATGATAACTCAAAGCATAATCCTTCGGGTGAAGGGATAGACTTAAGAGATAATCCTTCCAGAAAAGCCCGTTGGCCGCGTGGTGTGGTGCGTCGCCATACCAGAGCCCGTCGTTGTCCCAATGTAGCCAGCATATATAGAGCCAAGCCATGAATACCAACAGAATTTGTATCCAAAGCCAAGTTCGTTGCCGGACCTCGGACGTCAATCTACACCGCATTTCCTGATCCTAACCTGTCAACAATCACTCAGAGCGAAGTCGAACTTCTGATTGTTCCAAGAATTCCCATGGATAAAGCAAGTTCTGCAAAAATGAATGCAGATAACTTAAGTCAAAACGAGGCTTCCAGTTACGCTCTACGTGGTCATGATCGGTAAGTATCTTGCTCAAATCCACGTTAATCGCAGGAAACCACGCGACCAGCAAGTTCACCATATTCATCAGCACTTATCTTGAAGCCCGCATGCCATCCGATGCGAAATCGGGTGTCGCGCATATCAACAAGTAGTACGGGGTACGGCACTCTGTCAGTAGAATCACCGATCTGCTGCATCGCCTCAGCTTTCCCTACAGAGAGCCCATACATGTTCCCGGCAGACAGGCCTGGATCGACAACGAGCGTTTTTTGAAGAATATGAACGTATCCAAACCGGCAAGCGGGACATCGATCCCATCGATTTTGCCGACGCCTGCCTAAAACAGGAAAACTCAATCCGGTACAGTTTGTCTTGCCTAAGACGGCGAGGGCATTCAATTTGAAAAGAACGTCCTGTTTGATTGCTCGTCACTGTCGGAAGTAAGGCATTTGTATAAAGCCATGACTTCCGCGGGATTTAAGGCCCGGCCGTAGATCAATACATCGTCGATGCGACCGTCCAAAAATGTCCCATCACTGAGATTACCCCTTGCACCGATAAAAAAGGGATGTTCCGAATCATCTAATACAGTACCTGAGCCAACTTCTTGAAGGCTGTATTGAACCTCACGTCCGTTCAGAAAGACTCGTGTCTTATTGGTAGTCTGACTCCAGGTCATTGCGACATGTTGCCATCTGCCCAGCATAATCGTATCGCTGGCACTTTCCGAAGAGGCGTGGGTACCTTTGTATCTCACTAGCCCGATAAGCCTTTTCTTTATGCCCAGCGCATAAAGACGCTTGTCACCATCGCCTTTGTCGAGCACATGCCAGTGAGCATCTGCTCGTGGATAGACCCAGGCCGCCAATGTGATAGCTTTCAAATTGTCTAAGGAAGGATCCGAGGCTATCTTCACGAAATCACCGGCTCCATCGAGATCAAGGACATGTCCGGTTGCTGCTGATGCCCATCTCGCTCCTGTTATCGTGCCCGTGTTACTGTTACCCGACAAGTCCAGAGCGGTCGTTCGACTGACAGTTTCAAATCTCCAGCACCCAAGCAAATCTTTGTCCGGGGTCGCATCAAATCGGGTGAGCGCCAACAATTCCGATCGAGGTGATTCATCGGTCGCGGTGTTGTGCGCTTCCGTGGTCTTGCCTTCGGGAAATATGCACAATATTCCATAAAGGATAGTTACAATGGTGACAGACAGTAGCCAGAAGCTTCTACTACCTGCGCAGGATCTCAGGAATCCCGGGGCAACACTCCTGTCAGTCGTCTTGCGCATCAAGACATAGGCAAGTACAGAGGTGAAGAGCAAGCCAATCGAAATAGTCCTCACTTGCTCCTGGACAATCTGGTGTCGGTACACCTGATCGGTTCCGATATACATACCACAACGATAGATTAGTCTTCGGATTGAGAAAGTCCCGTTGGGCCAGAATATTTTCGCATCACAATGATAAAGTCCGTCAATTAAGACATGAAGCAATGCACCCATAATGCCAGATATAGCCATCTTCCGAAGAGACGGTTCATAAGGTATATGGAGCTTACGCATCACTGCAGAAAACCAGTGACGTAGAGGATATGCTGCCACACCCCAGAGCAGACCTACGATTGCCCCTCCCAGCAGTGTATGGCAGAATTTGTGGCGCGACCATCCGGCGCCAATTCCAGCCAGGATTAGGACTTCGGCATCGACAACAACATTGGCCAGGACAAATACCGGGATGTCAACCCATTTTCTGAAGACCAATCCCAGAAAGCTACTGGGCCCGAAATGATACGGCGTGAACGGCATTACAATATTTCAGTTAATGACTCATACATGTATTTGGCAATATATTCATTACCCAAGGTTGTAAAGAAATGCAAATACAGGTCGTTTATATCGAAATTCTTGTCGAGTTCATCAAATGCATGCAGTGCATCGATATACTTGTAGCCCTTTGAATCGAAATATTTGAGAAGAATCGAGTAGAGTTTTGTCCGAGAGGCCCGATACCGCTCAATGTCATTTCTAACCGGAAAGATACAGAACACCGGAATAGCTCCAGTCTGCACAACGCTCTGGTGAAACTCATCTACCAGTCTCCTCATTATTTCCAGTGCTTTCGTGTTGTGTGTGTAATCGCGCTCGAAAAGCACCGCATTGTCGTGATCCTCTCTTAACTTAGCGAAAACCATTCTTGCCAGTTTGATAGTTGGTGACACATCCAATGCATTTGGTCTAAACCTGCGTTCATAATAGTAATCATCGGCAGCAATTCTTGGTATGGTCTCTTCTGGTTTGTTAAGAAGGGTTCTGTAATCATCGAGATTGCGCATTGGATTTGGCACTAATTGAAGTGTGCCGTCCTCCATACGAAATCTCGGCTTTGTGAAGGGAAGCCCTGTATGACGAAATATCGTAGGTCGATATGTGTTGACGAGCCTGTAAATGTTTCCGGTTCCAAATCCAATAAGAACCGCATGAGCCTTATATTTTTTGCCCTTTCTTTGATAACGCAAATAGACCTGATCTAAGGCATGGCCCCAGACTCCCAAATTGAGAACTTCCCACTCGGTGTTCATCTGTTCCAGCAAAACGGGCCATGTTTCATCATCTCTCACATCGTTGCAGTGAGTAAATCCATCTCCACATATCATGATTCTGAACTTGCCAGCAGATGGAATCAATTTGTACTCTTTCGTACCCCTAATTCCATCAGAATTGGCCGTATACCATTCGTCTTTACCATATTCTCGAATAGTCCATCCCAACTCGGGACTGAGCTTTATGTAGCTTGTTTCATCACGCAGCAACCTTTCAATGATATCAGCGTGACGTTTGGAGATGACATTGGCGGGCCCATACGAGACGAACGCTTTTGTGAACAAAAAGCTTAGGAGTTCAACACTACAATAGACTATTCCTATGCAGATAAGACAAAACAGCCACTTCTTAGTGCGCGTCTGTGTTTCTTTCGTGCGTGAGTAATCTTTGCTTACTCTCCTGGTCTTAGGTCCGTTATCGGTGGTCAATGCTAGCTGCTCCCAACGACACACAGCCACCCTTTTTCGCGTTCGGGAATTGACTTATAGTACACATTCAGAAAACCAGCCGCGGAGAGCAAGGCTATCATTTCTTTCCCGGAGTAGATTGGAAATCTCAATCTTTGCGCGGTGTCTGATATGGCTGATTCATTTCTTCCTTCCTTACTGATCTCCATTGCAATTGCCGCAGTCCCTCCGGGCCGCAATACTCTTCTGACTTCCCGTAGGTTTTCACATGGATCTGGCCAGAAATAGAATGATTCGATTGTGCATACTTTGTCAAAACTATCATCCGCAAAGGGAAGTTGAGACACATTACTATGATAAATTGCTATTTTCCTTCCTTGACGCCCTGGCGGTTCCTTTTCTCTGCCTGCCGCAACATCACCGGCGAGTAATCGACTCCAACGATCTTCCCCTCAGTAACAATATCACTCAGCATCTTGATCGCTAGTCCGCTCCCACAACCAATGTCCAAGATATGGTTATCATTCCGAATCTCCAACTGGCTGAGGGTCCAACTCGTGAGGGCAATGTGGTCGGAAGCCATGATATGACCAAGGAGACTTCCAAGAATCCCCGAAGGTTTTCTGATCTGTTTTCCTATGAGCTCATCAAGGAACTGCATATTCTCCCTTTCTGCCGGATCGCCACAGATTATGGAGGTGTGAATTTCGCTGAAACAAGCATGGTACGCATTTTTCTAACTTCTGGTTGTAAAACGACCATCATCACGATATAAAGGCAACTGCTGAAGACAATTGCAATCCACAGGCTGTAAATGTTTATGATTAAGAAGGACACCAACATACCGGCCGCCCCCAGTAGAGGCTTATTCACATAGGGCAGAAAAGGAATCCGGCGAATATAGGTCCTTACAAAAACATAGACAAGCACACAATAGAGAGAAACTGCAATGATTAAGGAAAACGCTGCCCCCTCTTTGCCATACGTCGGAATAAGCTCAAATCCCAAGACGACGCTTGCGGCAGCCGCAGCAGCTTGTGAGATAAACTCATGCCTTTGATATCCGTATCCGATCAGGATATAGCGATAGTGACAACCCAAGCTCGATAGAGGAATCATCCATATCAACACTTTCATTACCTTGGCCGATTCGGAGAATTTGTCGCCAAATACAAGCACCATAAGGGGCTCTGCCATCGTCAGTCCAACGACTCCCAGGAAGAGGGTTCCCCAAGACATGAGACTCATCGAATAGCGCATAAGGTCATCCAAAACTTCCTTGGGTTCGTTTTCGGAACGTGAGATAGTCGGCAAAAGATTGCAGAAATACAGCCACACAAACGTATGCATTGTTATGACGGGCCGATGTGCGGCGCAGAACCATCCAACTTCATTGCCGGCGGCAAACAATCCCAGGAGAATCGTGGCAAAATACCACATGAAGGCCCAGGTGATATCACTGAACCCAATCGGCAGAGCCTCTTTGAATGTGCTCCACAGCATCCTCGGATCAGTCTTGAGACCGGTTGTAGCCCTGACACGAAATACCAGCATGTAGACACAATAAAGGGACAGGCTGAAGACAGCAGCAATCTCAATGAGCGGCACCATCCAAAGGTGCCGTGTGCTCGAAACAACAACGATTACGCCGCCAGCGAACACCGTCTGTCTGATAATAGAACATATGGCCACCCATTTCATTTTCTCCAGTCCCTGAAATACAAACTGGAGGAAGAATGGAACAAAGAAAAGTGACAATCCGTATAAAAGGAGCAAGTTTCTGACTTGAGGTTTGTCCCACAGGAATACGAAGGCAAACGCAAGGAGCAGGCCATAAGTAGGAATTGTGAGTATGGCCCGCATACCAACAATGCCAGCAACGGTTTCACCGAGTCTTTCGCGTGCCTTGGCGACCTCTCGAGATCCAAGTGGATTTGCACCAAAATCCACAAGGAGTGTGCTGAATATCATCACCGCCAGCACAAATTCAAGATGGCCGAATTCCACAGGACCGAAACTTCTGGCGAGAAGGGCAAAGGCGGTGAATGTCAAAATCTTGCTCACAATCTCGCCAAAAACGAGAAATGATAAGTTGGCGGCTAGTTTGCGAAAATCGAACATGACGCTAAACGGACAGTGTGAGAAACCCGGTTATTTCAGATCTTTTAGGGATACAAAGATATGTCCATGGCGAACGTTGTCACCACTACGACTACCTGTCAACGTCATTAACAGATTCAGTAGTACGCACTTGTTGGCTGCTTTCTATTCTCATTTCACATTTGTGTCCAAAAGTCCATATAGAGAACACTAACATGAACATAAGAGAAATAAGGATCACTGGTAACAAAGGACTGCTAACAATGGGGTAATTTTCGGGTAAGGTGGCTCGCAAGACGTTTAGCCACGGAAGCTGCAATCCCTCGGTCAGAACACGATGCCACGATTCAAAGACAGGTTCCCTGACCATACTTATAACCCAAGAGTGAAGAAGAATCGGCACGACAACGATTGTCAGCCACCGGCGCGGAATCCGAACAAGATGATCGCACACGGCAAGATAGATCAGTGGAACTAATGGTACCATATATCGAAAGCCCGAGTTAGACTGAAGCCTGGAGTATTGGTTGGCGGCACAGAAAGTAAGAAACAAGAAGAGATATATAGCCGTAAGTCTCCGTTCGGGCCGGGGCAAAATGAGTTTATCACGACGATATAAGCGAGATGGAATCATCGCCATGATTAAGAGTGGCCCATAAATATACATTCCATAAGAGGGATCAAACAGATTTGAGAAATACATGCGCAACGTGGGCCAGGTGAATCCCCGAAATCCTTGACCGGAATATGGGTTCTTCCTGGTGACGGCATAATGAGTGACATCCGGCATCCAGTATTGTGCCGGAAGGAAAGGATTGCCAAACATCGACCATTGGCTATACAACAGGAAAAGCACCGGTGGGATACTTCCGAGAATGAAAGGAATCGATTCCTTTGCCGAAGTCTTTAACGAGGCTGTACCGAGTCGGTTAACGATAAGGTAGCCGTATAAGACCACCAAAGGAACGACTCCACTATAGTCAAGAGCGAGACCCAGCCCACAAAGGCACCCTGCGAACAAACGACGCCTCACGCTCACCGGAAATGCCATTTCGGGGCGAACCCAAAGTAGATAAAATGCCCCGAACGTCGCATACATGAGAAGCATATTGTGATTTAAGACTCCCGTCCTAAAAAACACGGGAGTACCGAAACCAAACAAGAAAGTCAGTCCGATAGCCTGCCTGGAAGGAAGTTGTCGCTTGGACAGAATGTGAAACATGAGTACCATCATTAAGGCTGAAAGGGGAGCCATGAGGAAAATGGAGGTCACCATCGTGGCCCCGCCGAAACGGAGACTGAGTCCGTTTTGCTGGGCTGACTGTAAGAGTCTTATACTGTTTGTATGTCTGGTTCTATAGACCGTTTCCGGAATGCCTTCTTTTTCAATCTTTCGTTTTTCATATCTCTCAAGCATGTCAAGAATGGGATGGAACAGATACAAAGGTATTGCGGCGATCACTGAAGCAGCGACATTATTATCGATATATGAGTGCCCATCCGTATGGACAAAAATATCCGAGTGAAACCCCTGATATCTATCCACTTTCAAAGTACCGTGCTCGACCAGACTGAATGCCGGATAATGTTCCCGTACAACATTTGTTGCAAAATGGGCAGTGAATATGATCCAAGAGGTGATAAATATCCTGAATTTAATGGAAGCCAACAATTTCATAATGAGAACGCGCTATGCCACTGAGATCAATAATAACAATGTGTTGCTCTATTTAGGATTCTACCTTATTTCTTCTGGTTCCAGGGCAGTCTCCGCAGCCACTTGACTGGTAAGGCGATGTAAAATCCGGTCGCCACGACACCTAAACCAACCAAGGAAAGAACTAACATTATGCCTTTACGAAAAGCTTCTCTCTCCCAGATCAACAGAAGAAATTCAAATTTATGCAAACTCAACATCCACCCTGCCAAAC
>JARRQQ010000177.1:0-7539 GCA_037381725.1 Sedimentisphaerales bacterium | reverse complement strand
GACAGGCGTGTGGGATTTGCACTGAAGCACAGTATCGACGTAAATTACTTTGCGTCAATGGACCTGCCCCTTCTGCGGGGTCGGTACTTCACACGGACAGAGCGCGTCTCAAATGCGAAGGTTGCTATCATCGACGAGCCATTAGCTCGCAAATTACGGCCAGACGGGAACGCCATCGGCTGCCTGATTTCGGGTTGCGGCGGGGTGCGCGAAGTCGTCGGTATTGTGCCGGGAGTGCGCAATTCGGTCTTCGACGAAGAGGCCAGGCCTCACGTTTATGTGCCATTTGACTACAACGTGGATTCACAAGTGTTCTTTGTTTATATTCATCTTCGTGCTGCAAGCACGGCCCCTGGAGCGACGTCGGCCCTATTTCATAATGTACTCCCGGATATCCGCAAAGTAGACCAGAACATACCGGTAGTGTCGCTGGCGACCCTGTCGAGCTGCTACCGCAACAGCCTGCCGATGTGGCTGGCTCGATCTGTGGCTGTCCTTGCGGTGGTTTTCGGCGCTATGGCTCTATTCCTGGCCGCCCTGGGCATCTACGGAGTCAAAGGCTATATGGTCGCTTCTCGGATCCCGGAGATCGGGATCCGCATGGCTCTTGGCGCTACCAGCCGGGGCATTCTGGCTATGGTGCTGCGCGAGGGCTTGGCACTGATGCTTGTGGGGCTGTCCGTTGGTATGTTTCTGGCGTTGGCCGTCGCGCGCGTAATGAGAAGCGCCCTGTGCGACGTTGATCCTGCCGATCCCGTGAGCATTTGCGCGACTCTGATCTTGCTCGGCGGCGCTTCACTATTGGCATGCTACATCCCGGCCCGGCGGGCGGCGAAGATCGATCCGATGGAGGCGCTGAGATACGAAGAGGAGAAACAAATGAGAACGATCTGGCATGATATACGTTACGGGTTGCGTCAGTTGCGCAGGAGCCCCGGTTTCACGGCGGTCGCGGTGCTGTCCCTGGCGTTGGGCATTGGAGCGAATACGGCGATCTTCAGTCTGATCAATGGCCTTCTGCTTAAATCTTTGCCGGTCCGCAATCCGCATGAACTGCGTTTAATCAACTGGACATGCGATAGGCTGGGGCGGCCGTTTAGGATTGAAGGGAACCTTGGACGTATCAATTCTGACAAGGTGTACTGCGGATCCTTTCCGTATCCCGCATACCGGGATTTCGTTGAACAGGCAAGAGGATTCTCCGATCTTTTTGCCTTTTCCTACTTTGAGGACCCTAAAACGATCAGTGCTGGAGGCATTGCATCTTTGGCAAATCCCCAGACGGTGTCGGGCAACTTCTTCAAGGGCTACGGCACACAGGTCTTGATTGGAAGACCGATTACGCCCGATGATGATCGTCCTGGCGCTCCGCCGGTGGCGGTCCTCACCTACCCATTTTGGCGGCGCGTTTATGGTCTTGATCCAAAAGTCTTAGGCCAAACTCTCATGGTACTTGACACAAGTTTTACTATCGTTGGCGTATTGCCTCAACGTTATGTCGGTCCTCTGGCCGGTGAAAGGCGGACTGATTTCTATGTCCCCATGATAACTCAGCCACGACTATTCCTCGAACATCATGATTGGTTGAATTCGGATGATGTGTGGTGGGTTCAGATAATGGGGCGATTGGCTCCTGGGGCCAACGAGGCTCAGGTGCAAGGATCATTGGAGCTTCTATTCAGCAACGTTCTGAGTCGTTTTGAAGCTGAGGTTGACCGGCCTGGGATTTTGTTGCAGAAAGGTCAGCATGGCGTAATGACTAAACGTCGAAAGACGGCTCAACCCTTGTGGTACCTACAGGGCGTGGTAGGTCTGGTCCTGCTGATTGCCTGCACGAATCTGGCCGGTCTGCTTTTGGCTCGCGGGGCGGCCCGTCAACATGAAATGGCCGTGCGGGCGGCGATGGGTGCCGGGCGGTGGCGTCTCATACGCCAGTCGCTCACAGAGAGCGTGATCCTGTCACTTGCGGGTGTCGGCCTAGGGTTGATATTCTCTTTCTGGATAAAAGCAGCATTAACCGGTCTTGTTATCGTTCCGTCAAAAAATCAACAATTCAACTTGCAGATTGATACGAATGTTTTAGTGTTTGCGCTGACCGTTGGGGTGGTGACTGCTTTGTTGTCTGGTCTGTTTCCGGCATTGCGCGCGGGAAACACCGACCCGTCATCGGGGCTCAAAGACAGCGCGAGCCGCGGCGCCCCTCGTCTTCGCATGGGGAAGGTATTGGTCACTGCGCAGGTGGGTTTGTCCATCATTTTGGTCTTCCTCGGCGGGCTTCTATGCCGGACCCTTGTCAATCTATATCGAGTGGATCCGGGATTCGACACGGAGAATCTCTTATTGCTTAGAATTCGTCCTGATGAGTCCGTGTCCCGCCCGGACTATAAAGATTTTGAAAGCTTCTATCAAACCATACGTCAAAAGATTGCAGGAATCCCCGGTGTCCGTTCGGTTGCTTTCTCAAGTTTGCCATTGCTGCGTGGAGTGGGACGAACATATGATATATCAATCCCCGGTCGTCCCGAAGCAGAACAGGGTGAATCACTTCGATTGACGGTGAGTGACGGATACTTCTCGACCATGGGGATCAACTTGCTGAATGGACGCGACTTCCGTGCAACAGATACAGAAGACACCCAGCATGTCGTCATTGTCAATGAAGAATTCGGACGTTTGTTTTTCGCGCATGAGAATCCCGTAGGGCAGTTCATCTCGTTCGGAGGCGATGGTCGATATCAAATCGTAGGTCTATGCAGTAACCACAAATATCAGGATGTACGTGAGAGGATTTCACCGATTGTCTATATACCCTATACACAAAATAGATGGCTTTCTATAAACTATATGATACGCAGTGTGCTTCCAACGATGTCTCTGATCCCTGCCGTGCGCAGGGCCGTAGCCGATATCGACCGGAACCTGCCGCTGGAGGGGATGACCACCCAGAAACTCGTACTCAAGGAGTCTATCGCTCAGGAACGCCTTTACGCATCGCTTTGTGGCAGTCTTGCCCTTCTGGGCCTGACGCTCTCGTGCATCGGCCTGTATGGGATCATGGCGTACAATATTGCGCGACGAACCGGCGAGATAGGCATCCGCAAGGCATTGGGTGCACGTCCCTCGGACGTGGCCCGGCCGAATCTGCGAGAGGCCCTGACGCTGGCGGCCATAGGCGTAACCGTTGGCTTGCCTGTTGCACTGGCGCTGGCCAAGGTAATCCAGAGCTATATCTACGGCATCGACTTTTATGATCCTATCACGATGATCGGAAGCGTCGTGATTATGGTCACCGTCGCGGCCCTGGCCGCTTTTGTCCCAGCACGTCGAGCGGCGAAAATCGATCCGATGGAAGCGTTGAGATATGAATAATCGAATGGAACGAATCAGGGTCGCGTCTTAAAAATTAGATATCGGTTTGTCGAGAGTGACAGTCACTCAATAATCCCTCGCCTAACGAGTGATTTAACCTAATGAACAATTCACTTGACAAATGACTATATATCCGGTATAATATATATCAAACATACAAGGGAGTCGATAATGGATAGTATGGAAGGGTTCTGGCAAGACTACACCAAGGCACATGGAGTCGTTTCGCGGGGCTGTTTCAATGGATTCCTCGACTGCGCTGGGAATGACACATCATCTTCCGAGTCCTCTGTGGCCATCATGCTATTTGGAAAAACAAACCCAAATTCTACCGCCGGGAGCGCAGAGCATCCAGAGCCATAATGGTTGGCTTGTATAAATCCGTGCCTTCGTGCCTTTATGGCCCAAAACCGTGCAATCTGCGTTTAAGAATTGTCAAAAATTATCAAAAAGTGCTAAATTTTCACAAATTCGTACCAATAAGTTTCCAAAAAAATGCAAGAGGACAGCGTTTTTTACAGTTCATCCGTCTACCCTGAGGGGCGATTCGTCCGATGGGTTCTCGCCGGACAGGTCCGGGGTTAATTGGAAAAACAAACCCAATCTACTCCTTTGGGAGGAGTTATTTTTTGGGCTCGTCACCCATGAGTTCGGCTACCTTGGGTTCGATGGCTTCGGTCCATATCTTATAGCCCGCCTCGTTGGGATGGAGATAGTCCGGCATGATCTTGCAAGTAAGGAAGCCATCCTTGGTCAGGAACTTGGCGTTGATGTCCATGTAGTGAATCATCTTGCCATCGGCGATTTTGGAGGCCAGGAGCGATGCTTTGGCGTTCTTCTCGCGCTGAGCCGAGGGCTCGGGACCTCGCGGGAAAATGGCCAGGATCAATATCTTCGTCTTCGGGCATTTCGTCCGAATCTTGTTGCAGATGGCGATGATACCGTCGGCGATTTCCTCGGCGGTGTTGTCGTCGCCATTGGAGTTATTGGTGCCGATCATGAGCACGGCCAGCTTCGGGGAGATACCTTCGAGGTGGCCGTGGTCGAGCCGCCACAGTACGTGTTGCGTCCTGTCGCCGCCGAAGCCCATATTGACGCCTGTTCGTGGAGCATAGTATTTGTCCCAGTACTTCTTTCCAGCGTTTTCCCAGCCGTGCGTGATCGAATCGCCTATGAAAAGGAAATCCACGTCGCCCTGCTTGACGCGCTCGTTGACGGCGTCGTTGCGGAGCGTCCACCAGTTGTGCCGATGGGCGGGTACGACGGTCGTCTCGGCCTTCTCTGCGGCGATCAACGCCGGACTCGATAGGATCAGAACAGCCACCAGTGCGATCAGATGCTTCTTCATCGTCTTTCTCCCTTGGATAGAGATTGGATAGGATGTTGGCGGACGGCCACGGCGCCGCCCCGTAGGCGCTAGGGTAGCACGTGCGTGGCGACGCTTCAAGCGGTTTCTACGGAAATGGCGCGAGCGGTCAAGCCAGCGTCAACGCTGGGCGAACGTCTTGGCTATCGTATTGTGGCCGACGTCCATGCCGACTCTCTGGAGGAACGACTCGTTCGACTCGATGTATCCTCGTTCCTGGAGAACCTTGCATCCAATGGGATGTCTCGACCTGGCGAACAACCAGGGCATGCCTGTGATCTCGTCGATATTGATGAACGTCTCGCTGTACCCGAAGGAGTCCTTCTTAACGATATCGGGGACTTTGAGATTCGAGCCTGTGATAACGTGTACGAACCCGAAAGCGATGACGATTGGAATAGCCGCGGCCAGGAGCGCGATCACAGCGGCTCGGCCCCAGTGTTTCTTCTTTCTGGTTTGCGCATTTGGTGTGGGAGCGCCGCAATGAGGGCATCTTTCGGCCCGGCTGCTTATGTCGCGACAGCAATCTTCGCACGGGACGAGCGATTTCTGGAAGCCGCCTTGCCAATCCACCTCGGCCCGATTCTTGGAAGCCCCGACCACAAAACGAGCCCCGCACTTATGACAGGTCAAAGTCCTGGAAATGATGGGCGAATACTCCACACTCTGGATCGCCTTGCACGTGGGACAGCGGTATTTCACCTTTTTCATTTGAGATTCCTTTCTACATCCTACTCAGCAGCCTTGCTGAGCCCCCTTTCAGACGGATTGTTCCGTCTTGAGACTTTTTTGCCTCTTCCCGGGATTGACGTTGCCTGCAGTTCGGGATAAGATAGCGATTCATAACGAATTTCATCGAAAAATAAGCACCGTGCCGCGATGTGCGGCGCGATGTCACTATATTCAAAGAAAGCCCGGCGAAAGGAGTCCAGGGGTATCGGGTGCCGGGCTTTCTGCCAGTTCGACTCCCATTCCGACGTTTATCGGAACCACCCTTCATACCCTCGCTCGTGAAACGATAGCTATCATAATTATCGGACGAGACCATCGTTTACTTTACTATTTTTTCAAAATTGCCGATTTTTTAGGACGTTTTTGCCTTTTGTGCAGAATTCTCCACTTTTCCGGCGCTCTTTCTGCAAAATGCTGGCCGAATCAGGCATTTCGTGCTGGGCGGAAGGGGCAGGATAGAGTACAATACCTATGAAGATTGGTGGAGTCATGACACACGGTGTTTCCGCTTTTCAGAAACGTAGGTGGACCGGGGGAAAACTCGGTATCCAGGAAGAAAGGAGGTAGCATGCCCAAGGGTCGAAGCGGTTTTACCTTGATAGAGCTTCTTGTGGTCATCGCCATCATTGCCTTGCTGTTGGGCATATTGATGCCGGCGCTGTCGCGTGTCAAAAAGCAGGCCAGATCGGTCGCCTGCCAGTCGCTGCTCAAGCAGTGGGGCACGATCTGGTCCCTGTACTGTGATGATAACGATGGCCGTTTCTGTGAGGCGGGTGACCTTGGTTGGAAGCGCGGCACGTGGGTCATCGCGTTTCGGCCCGTGTACCGAACGCGATCAGAGATCCTTTTGTGTCCATCGGCCAAAAAACGGCGACCGGACGCCGGCGGTAATATTCAAGCCTGGGGTGATTCGACGCATTCCTATGTTATGGGATCAGGAGGTCTT
This sequence comes from Sedimentisphaerales bacterium, assembly GCA_037381725.1. Lineage (GTDB taxonomy): Bacteria > Planctomycetota > Phycisphaerae > Sedimentisphaerales > Anaerobacaceae > JAFGTG01. The sequence continues at coordinate 1,126 of JARRQQ010000177.1, read as the reverse complement.
TTTGATTCGCAGGAGGTGGCCAGTTACGGCGGAAACAATTGGGTCTATTACGCCGAAGGCACGGGTGCCATTCAGGGCCGTCCGATCCCCTGGAATTGGAAGACGAAAGACGTAAGACAACCCAACCGGATTCCCGTCTTTGCCGACACGATGTGGCGCGGGGGCGGTCCTTGCTATCGTACCAGTGAGTCAGCGGCGCCGTCAGCCAGTTTCGCCCGCATCGTTCCACCTCAGTTTGATGGCCAGTGGATCGATTACAGTCACGAAATGATGCACTTTGCCATCAACCGGCACCAGACGGGTACGAATATGCTCTTCATGGATTGGTCGGTTCGGAGCGTAGGTCTCAAGGAGCTCTGGACGTTAAAGTGGCACCGGGAGTACCCGGTAAACGGTCCTCTGACCAAGGCCGGTGGCATGCAGCCCAGCGCATGGCCGGATTGGATGAGGAACTTCAAGGACTACTAAGGGCCGGTCGAGCGCGGGGCCGACGCAAAGCAATCGCATCTGTGCGTTTTTTGATTGTCGTTTCTTTCGTCTTGCCAATAAACGAGGCGTTTTTCAACTGGAGGAGGCGATCTGGCGTGTCTTACAGAGTCTTATACCCACTCGAGTTGCATCTTTTCTTCTCGCTTAGCGATAAAGAACACTCCACGTTCCGGTCGATAAGCTGGACGTGACGTTCTATCTCGATGTCTTTTGACGGCAAGGTGCGTCTTGGTATATTACCGAGCGCAGAGAATCTGCAACGATGTTTCATTGAGGGAGGACAGAACAATGTCCAACAAACTGATTTACTTGATGTGTTTTGTTGTAGTGCTGAGTATGGCCGGCAGCGCCACGGCTCAGCTCGACCCGGTGACGGTGACGGATGGTCATGTCTACTTGCTCGGTAATGTTAGCGACGGGCTAGTGCTCGATGCCTCTGCAAACAACAATGATGGGGATATCGTGGGCGATCCCCAAATGGTTGATATTCCCGGCGGCCAGGCGTTGCAGTTCGATGGCGTCGACGATGGAGTCCACATCCCGGATTCTCAGTACATCAACGTCACCAACGGTCCCTGGCAAAATCGTACTGTGATCGCTGCCTTCAACTGTGCAGACGTCAGTAAGGCGGCAGAGC
>JARRQQ010000176.1:7624-14486 GCA_037381725.1 Sedimentisphaerales bacterium | reverse complement strand
GATCGGCTTATTGTTGAGCGTGACGTACGGCAGGTCGGTCCCCGGCAGTTTGCCGACACCGATCTTGCGCATTCCAAAATACGTCTCGACGACGTCTTCCGGCTGGCCCGAGCCGCTTAGAATAGCCTTCACTTCGTACAGATACGGGTCATCGAGCGACCACAAACGCGGGGAGGGCAGCTCTACGTCGAATGCAATCTCACGCTGGCCCTGTTTAATCGCCCCGGTGACGACTTGCTCCCGGCGGTCCGCGTCATTGAATTCCAGGCGGAACTCCATGTCCGAAGGCGCCGGCTGGTCGAGAACGACCTCCACGCCGACCTTCTCGTTGTCAATATCAGGGGTGAAGTGCACCGTTTCCAGGGCCACCTGCGGCCGAGCTTCCAGGTATATGGTCTGCCAGATTCCGGCGGCCCGTCCGTAGCCTTGTTTGCCTTCCAGCTTGAACCTGTGGGGCGTATCATCGACACGAATCACAAGGGTCTGCGGCCGGCCGAACTTCACGTGATCGGTCAAATCGAACTCGAACGGCGTGTAGCCGCCCTGATGCTTGCCGAGCGATTCGCCGTCCAGCCATGCGGTCGTACGCCAATCGCATGCTCCGGCAACCAAGAACACCCTCTGGCCTCGCCACGCTTCGGGAAGGTTGATTTCTCGTGCATACCAGCCGATGTCCCCTTCATCCTTCACACCCGACAATGCCGATCCCCAGGAGAATGGCACGGTAATCGTCTTCGGGAATCGGACCGTCCCGTCGTACCATTGTTCGTCAATGCCCTTGTTCTCCTTGTCCCGAACTCCCCCCGGCGACTATGATGACGATACACAGTTTCCTCCCAAGATTTCCTTGTATCATTTGCCTACCTTCCTATTGCTTTAGTCAGATGTTCTTTGGTTTCACTCTGCTCTTCTCCGCCCCCGGCAAACCCCTTGCCGGGCCGGTAACATTTCATCGACGCGAGCTTCTTTGTGCACGCCAAGGTCGACTCAGGCATAGAATCTGCGAAGCAACTTTTGACAGTGGCGATTATACCCCGCTCCTACATCCCCCACAACAATTCACATCTGTCCCCTCAATCAACCTACCCGACAATCAGAGACCGTCCCTTCTTGCGACATTCTCACAAGTGGGAATATTTGACCAAGACTCTCCCGTTTCAGAGGAATACGTTCCAAGATTGAATCTCTGTGACGCGATCCGGAAATTTCTTAGATATTATATAAGTTGCATATGGGAATCATGTTACAGCTCATTTCCTCCAATTCTGCGATAATATCCTTGCATTGTGGCACCATCTTTGCAATAATCATCTTCTGGTTGTTGTTACTCTATCACTGCGCATTCGGAGATAGAGGGATTCGGAAAAGAAGCCGACGAGTGGCTAATAACGAGGAGGAACACTTTGTTCATCGCGGTGGGATTGGAAAGGAGGTGGTGACCCCTTAGATTATGCCGACAAGATTCGGCTCAGAATGTTGATAATCCTTTTGAAAAAAGCAGCACATATTGAAATTTATGTGGAAATTTGCAGTAGAGAAGAAAGTAAAGTGAGGAAAATATGATGCAAACACGAAGAAGCTTCATGGCTGTAGTGTTCGCCCTTGTCATCCTATTGGTGGGTACTTCAAGTGTGTTAGCTCAGGCAATCACTTGCACCGAATGCCACGATGACACGACGCTGATCACAGGTAAGAAAACTGCCTGGAGCGAGTCTGGGCATGGAACTGGCACGGCCTACGTGCGTGGAACAAGCGCCAGTTGTGCCGGTTGCCACTCCGGTGGCGGTTTTAGCGCTATGATTGCCGCAGGACTTAACCCAGGCACAGTCACGGAAGGGGATCCCAATCCAACTCGTCAAGATTGCCGTGCCTGCCACCAGATTCACACCAGTTATACCTCAGCGGACTGGGCTTTGGAAACCGGCGATCCGGTAACCCTCTACGCGGTTCAAGACGCAGTCTTTGATGGCGGCAAGGGTGATCTGTGCGCCAACTGTCACCAACCGCGCCGCACATTACCCGTCGCCGAGAACGGCATGATTACGGGAATTAGCAGCCACTGGGGTCCGCATCATGGCCCGCAGAGCGCGATGATGCTCGGCATGGCGGGTTCCGTCGCGGGCAATTCCAGCGCCCACTATGCGCTGGTCAGGGATACCTGCGTGACCTGCCACATGGGTGATAACGCCAGCCATGGATTTGAGCCGAGTGTTGCGGCCTGTCAGCTTTGCCACCCGGGTACCGAAGACTTCGATATTCATGGCGTGCAGACCGAGATACAGGGGATGATCGATGAGCTCGGAGACGCTCTGGTCGCTGCGGGCGTGCTGAGTGAAAACAGCGCGGATGGCCATCCGACCGTAACGGAGGCCCCCGAGAACGTGGCCATCGCACTCTGGAACTGGATCTATGTCGCTCACGAGGACAAGAGCCTTGGCGTCCACAATCCGGGTTACGCCAGGACATTGCTCCAAGCGGGGCTTGATGCTCTGCAGCAGTAGGCTGTATAGATAGCGTTAAAAAGTTCTACAAGTCATAAAACCGGGACCGTCACAAAGGCGGTCCCGGTTTTATTTGGCTACGTTAATACTCTTGCGGCGAATGTTGTTTGCCGTGACACATCAGATAGCACCGGCCGTGGAATATGCCCATGTCTTCATACTCCAGGCGTCCCGTGGTCGGATCGGAACGCACGATGGAGATATCGAAGTTGATCAGGTGGCTGTTGTTGAACCTCGTTCCCTGGGCGGAGCTAATGCCATGTGCGTCGTGACAGGCCGAGCATGGAATTTCCTGGCCTAAATGTCTGGCGTGCTCGGGGAAGCTCTCATCATTCAAGATGCTGTTGCGACTGTGGCACTGGTAGCAGAGCTCGTATGAATAGCTGCTCTCGTGTGTGAAATCGGAAGTCTCATACCGGTAGGCGAGAAGAAAGGGATGGCTGGAGCCGTGCGGGCCTCTGGCACCCGAAGGGCTGTCCGAGTTGTGACAGCTCGTGCAATAGATAAGTGTCGAGACGGTCATCGGCGGTTTCAGGCTGGGCACGTTTCGGTTCAATCCCGGCGTGACAACCGGATGAAAAGAAACGGCGGAGGGATCGAATTCCAGCCGGGTGTTCGTCTGAGTGATCTGCCGGGTAATCGTGGACTGAATCCGGCTGGGATAGTCGGCGTGACACTTGAAACACACCTCGTACTCGAACTGGGCTTGCAGAGTGGGACTCCCGGAGGCGGTCACGCCTGAAACGCCTTGCATCGCGCCGGGCACCACCGGGGGCTGAGCCGGGACGTCTTGGATCGCATGAGGATTGTGGCAATCAACGCACTCGACGTGGTTCGACGCGGCCAGAGGCGACTCCCTTATGTCGTGGAGACCTTCGTATCGAAACACGTCGTGCCGGCTGAACTTGGACAGATCGGGTATCAGATTCGTTGCGGCTACGGAGCCATCGTGGCAGTTCAGGCAATTCTGTTCCGACCGGGCGAAGTGGAGTAGGCGAGCGTGACCGCCGGCGGAATGCGACCGATGACAGTTGGAGCAGCCGTTCTCCTCCAGCGTGGCGTATTCGCTGTTTTGCAGGTACGAATCATCGGCGGTCAAGACCACGGCAACCGAACTCTCGTGCACGGAAAGCCGCCATCCGGCCAGATCGTGACACGCCGTGCACATACTCGATCGGCGGTTGGGCATGACTAGAAAATCGCCATACCGGTTATCATGCGGGTCGTGGCACGTGGTACATTGCAGCTCGCCCAATTTGTCCAGCTTGAGCTGCTCGGGTAAGAGGGAGGGCGAACGTATCTGAACGTCCTGTGTGGACAGCGCGGTGGAGTAGACAAAACTGATCGGGTGGTCGTTGGACAAATCCGTTCCGAGGTTTGCTGCACCGGGAGGAATATAGGCGCCGCCGACGGAAGGACTGTTCACGGTCTCGGTCAAGGCCACGGTTCCGTCGTGACAACTCAGGCACAGTTTGCTTGAACCCGTCGGCTGGCCGACGTTAGCCTCCAGTGACGAGCTTTGGTATATCCGATAAACGGCGGTGGAGAGTTTATGACTCCACAATGGCGTCCCACTCAAGGCTCCGTGGGGCGTGTGACAGAAACTACACGGATTCCCTCCGGCTATCGCCGACAAATCGTGCGGGGAGCCTTCCGTTTGAGCAAGCGCCGCGCTCTCTAGAGTCAGGCTCCATATCGCCGCCACCACAAGAAGTCTCGCCAGGCTAATCCATCGTCTCTTCATTTTTCGACATGCTCCAGAAGCTCGAATACCTGGATTCGTTTGTTGAAAGAGTCGGCGACGTAGATTCTATTGTGGTCGTCGACAAATATGCCGGCCGGCAGCCAGAACTGACCGGCCTTTGTCCCCTCCTGTCCGAACGCCATGAGAATATGTCCCTGGGGATCGAATACCTGCACGTTTTCGAACTGGCGGTCCGTCACATAGACGTTGCCGAACGTATCCGCGGCGACCCCGCATGGATGCGCAAAGTCGCCCGGCCGGTCCCCCTGCTGACCAAATGTTCTCAGGAACGTGCCGTCCGGCCTGAATACCTGGATTCTATAGTTCAAGGTGTCGCTCACGTAGAGATTGCCGCTCGTGTCGAGCCACAAATGGGTTGGAAAGTTGAACTTCCCCACGGACACACCCCGCGAGCCGATCTGCCGGACAAACTTGCCGGTCGTCGTGAACACGTCGATCGCGTGGCGCGCGGTGTCCGCCACGTAGACTGTCTTGTCATCCGGGCGACAGGCGATGCCGGAGGGCCTGACGAGCCATTCACTCCCGAATGAAAGGACGAATTGCCCGTTCCTCTGAAAGACGCAGACTTTGTGGAGGATGCTGTCAACGACGAAGACCCATCGGTCAATGATAGCCAAGCCGACGGGCTTGGCCAGTTTTTCCTGGCCGGCCAGATCCGCGAAGTGCGTATAGGTGCGTTTGTTAAGATCGAAGACGTGTACGACCGCTCCGGCGGTGTCGGCGACAAACAGCCTGTTATCCCGGTCAACGGCCACGGCGTAGGGCGACACGAGAACGCCGACTTCTTTCTTGCCGAAAAACAGATTGCCAAGTCCCTCCGACCAGGAGGGCTTTCTCTTGAGATCGGCTTCGGTGGATATTTGCCCGACGTACCGGATGCGCGGCGTCTCAGGTGGTTCCGGCCAGACAAGCGAGACGCCGGGTTCGGAAAAGACCTTGCGGCGATGATTCCCACACCCGCCATAGAGCAACAAGACTACAAGACTCAGAGCGCTCCATTTCGCAATGTATAGCTTTTTGCCGGATGTTATTCCCTTCGCAATCATCCTTCACGTCCCTCTAAAGTTTCAGCAAAATCGAAGCCACGTAGCGTCAGAAAAATCGTTTGAGTCGAATATACAGGAAACTGTCGTCGATTTCATCACTTCTACGATCGAGCGTGCTGTATTCGACGCCCAGGACGACGTTCAACTGACGATAGTTATACCGCAATTCCGAATTCATTTGAAATCCTCTCGTGGTACCGAAGCTTGTATCATCTTCATGACGGTACTCAAGGCGGGCGGAGACGTCGTATTTATCCGTTAATCGGCTGTAGATTTCACCGCCCGTCCTGAACAGCACAACGTCCCGTGCATCCGGCGGACCAAAATCTATCCATTGATTCGAGACGCGCACGCTGGTGGTTGTGTCCTTATTTATCGGCCAACTGTATCGGCCGTCCAGTTTTCTGCTCGTTGAGGGAATCTGGGTCGAGTTCTCATCGCTATACTCACCGAGCAGAAACAGTCCCTCGTGAGCATAGTCGGCGCCCACCGTGTTGACCGTGTACTCGTCGGGCGGGATTTGCGTGATCGTGGAGCGGATATCCTCGTCCTGCCTTTGATGAGCGTAGTAAACTGAAAAGTCGTTCTCGAAACGCTCTCGGATCGTGAAGTTCTGGCGGAGCGTGTTTTCCCGTCTCTCAGGCTCGATGAAGAAGTTGTAGTCGACGAAGAATTGCTGGCCCTCTGTGAAGTTCGGCGGGATAGCGCCGCCCACGGTGATGATATTTAACCATACCCTCCCGTTCCTCTCGGTGATTGTGTAGTCCTCCCCTTCCTGGTAAAGCAGCCCGGCCGCGTCTTTGACCCTGATCGTTGAGACGTCAATATTGACCCGGTCAAGCTCAACCGGAACCAGGTCAGTAGCGATATGTGACTCATCGACAACGACCCCCGTACCGGTGCCGCCCGATTGATCGCTTTGGGTCAGGTTCACCGAATACGAACTTTGGAGCAAACCCCAGCGATTGGTCTTTCGGTAGTTCAGGGCGACCGCGCCGCCATGCTGCGTGAGATCTCCCTGAGTTTCGAGGTCCGTCTTCGAAGCAAAGACGTTGGCCGTCGTGACCAGGCTTTCATACAAGCGGTACTCCAGCCCAGCCTGGCCGCGTGTCTCCTTATTGCCCACCGTATCTCGCTGATAGTCCGCCAAACGAAATCTGTAGTTCGTCAGGAAACTGTCAGAGTGCTGCAATCTCAGGCGTTCCTCCCACTGGAGGTTCTCGAAGTCGAACGTGCCGGACTGGTCAACATAGCTGAAGAACGAGTCGAGGCGGTGCCGTTCGTCCTTGCCGAAGATCAGGTCGTGCAGCATCGTGTACCGATCCGTGTCCGTATCTATCGACGCTCCCGGACTCTTCTGGGCGACGTTGGTCCGATCAAAATCGAAGCTCAGGCGGGAAGCCTCACTGAAGTTGTGAGACATCGAGTATCTGAACCGCTCATCGTGCCTTTCGAAGAAATCCGCGGCCAGCGAAGTCAGCTCATCCTGGTGAGTGTCACTGGTCGTGTACTGAAACGTCATCGGCCAGTCCTCGGAGCGCAATGAAAGT
>JARRQQ010000176.1:0-7589 GCA_037381725.1 Sedimentisphaerales bacterium | reverse complement strand
CCCACCGGTGTTTTCTCTCTCCGTTCTCAATGCACCCAGGAACTGCCGTGAGATCAGTTCCTCCGACTTTGTTGCGTGAAACGTCGTCGGGTAGGACTTGCGTCTGAGCAACTCTGCAAACAGGTTGTACTCGTCTAACGACTCACTGTGCCTGCCTGACTCGTCATCCGAATCGAGGCTTTGTTGAGCAAGCCCGAGGCCGACCATGGCGTTGTAGAGCAGAAAGTCGGGATGATAAACGTCTCCATCCGTGCTCAGTCTAATTCTCTCCTCGAAGACGTCCGTTTCACTCTTGCGTCTGTTCTGGCTGGTTCCTTGCTCATCGGTGCGGTTCTCGGCCGCCAATTCCACTTCGCCACGGATCTTCTCATGTTTGACAAGGGGACGTGGTTGACCGCCGACATTGATACTGCATCCGGCAATAAAGAAAAGGAGAAGCGCAGGGAACAGAACACGGACCGTCAGGGTGGGGTTTGCTCCGCCGGAGTCGGGCCGGCGGATCAAGACCCGTTCTATACGCCTGTATGGTCGGTTCAGCAAAGTCCCTTTCCCCCTTCAGTTCAGCGACCCGGTCACGGTGATATTTCGGCTGAATCTACCCCTCGGGCCAGTCTATTCTCTATGTCCGCGACGTGGGCCCGGATCGTATCGGCCATCGGCGCTGGGGCCAGTCCGCTGTTCAGGACCTTCAGTAAGCCGTCCCTTGCTCGTTTCAACTCTCCTTTTCGGTCGTATTCTATGCTGCGGTAATAGAGCTCCGCGATTTCTCTCTCCCGCTCGTTCAACTGCTCACGTTGCTCGGGGGTCATTGACGGCTCACTCGCCGGTGGCACGCCCGCGGGTTTCTCCTTCTCGGGTTGTGCTGCGGCCGAAGGAGGTTTCAAGAGCGCCTTTGTCGAACCTGCGTGCGGGTCGTGACAGTCCGTGCATGCCGACGTTTGCTCCGGCAGATGAGCGGGTATCGATTCGATCATGGTTTGATCATGGCAGAGAAAGCACAGCTTGGGTTCCGGCTCTTTGAGCAGGTGCTTGAACCTACTCTTGTGAGGCGGATCACTGTGGCAGAGTAGACATTGACCGACGGCTACGGGACCATGAACGAATGACGCGGACGCCGTAAAGTCAGGGTGACAACGATAGCATAGCTTCGGCACCGGGGCGATTAAATGCGTTTCAGCGGAGAAACCTCTCCTTTTGGGCCAGTGATGACAGTTCGTGCAGTCCTTTGTGGGCTCGTGCGCGTACCACGTGGGCGCCTGTCCCCTCTGGTCCGGCTGCTGAGCGTTTGATTCGAGAGGCCCACTCTCGAATTGGTTCTGACCCAAGGGAGGTACCCCATCAAAGAAGTAGTTGAGAACTCTGTGACGCTCAACCTTATCGCAGCCCGTCACCAACGCCGCAACGAAGACTAGCAGCGTGAATCCGACGGGCGCCGGTCTACATCGAGATACTTCGGAGTACCGTTTTTTCAATCCATGCATAACTGTCGAATCTCGCTGCCCTTTCGTGGTGTGCCCGTAAGGGTATATCCCGGGAACGCTTTACGGCATCACCACAAACGGGTTCCGGCGATCACCTTGTCCTCTCCGCTAGTCTCTTGTCGATATCCACAATGTACTGTTTGATTGTCTGGATCATCGCAGGCGGAATCGTGCCGCTCTGCATGACTTGGACCAGTCCTTTCCGAGCCTCTTCGAGCCGCCCGGTACGGTAAAGCGCCATGCTGCGGTAATAGAGATCCGCAACTCTCTGCCTCCGTTTGAGGGACGGCTCGTCCGGAGTTCGAGGTTCCGGCGCCACGGTCGTCTGACTGCTTTGCGCCGGCGGCTGTGGCTCGGGCGCCGCAGCGACGTGGCTCGCCGGAGACGGCGCGGTTTCCTGCTCGGGAAAACTTCCGAACCCATAGACGCTGACCTTGTTAGGACCGTACTGGTTCGTGACCAGGACTAAGAACTCAATCTTTGCTCCTGGAACAGCATATTGTTGAAAAAGGTCTACATTGTCATAGTCCAGGGCAATTTGCGCCGGCAGGTTCATCATCCCCGGCTCGTTGCCGGGTAAGCCGAAAAACAGCAACAGCCGGGCTTGTTGATCGTAAATCTTAGCGACTTCCGTGGAGGCGTCCACTACCCAAATCCTGGCTGCCTTGTCGATGGCAATACCTTTTGGCCTGGCGAATTCGTCTATATTCCATCCTATTCTGCCGATGCTTCTCCTAAATGTCCCTGAGCTATCGAACTCTGTTATTCGGGCACCAGCTTTATCTGTCACAAAGATATTGCCTTCTTGATCGAGAGCCAAGTCACTGATAAGGGAGAATTCCCCCGGAGCCAGATGCGCTAATGGTTCTTTCTCTCGTTCGCTCTGTGAGGCTTTCCTACCTATACGAGAGATTTCTTTGCCGGTAGTCCTGTCGATGACAATGACCTGGTTGCTACTAAAGTCCGTGACATAGCAGAGCGTCCCACGAACGACGACGTCGATGGGATTGATGCTCAAATCTTTGCCCAGAATGGTTCTCAGGGTATCGTTCTTGTCGAAGACAAACACCGCGCCGGCCGTCGGATCCGCCACGTATTTCATTCCGTCCCGATCAATAAAGATATTGACGGGATTTGCCAGCCGCCGGTCGTTTGTCATGGTGCTGAACGTGCGAGTTTTCAAGTCCACCACCTCGACCACCCTCTTGCCAATGTCGCACACGTACAATTTGCCCTCGAAGATCGCTAGACCGTAGGGTGTGACGATGCCCCCGTGCTTCTCAGGTTCGCCAAGCACGAATCGCTCGAACGCACCGGTCGATGCCGGGGCAAAATCCGCAGGTCCGGAGAACGATTTGAGGAATTGCAGCCGGGGCTTCTCAGGCGGTGGAGGGAAGAATATCGGTTTTGGTTGCGCAGGCTCGATTTTTGCGGACCGACAACCCGCTATAGACAGCAAAGTCCAAACGATACAAATAATCGCTAAAGTCTTTACCAATACAGATTTGTGTATTTTCATGGTTGTTATTTCGGCAATTTTCGCCATGCCGGATAGATAAATTGTATCTCTTTTTGACCTATGAGAGGCCCGTTGAACGAATCGGGGGACGGCCTGTAAAACCAGGGTCCGAAATCAGGTGATGAAGAACGAACGGCGCGGCGGCCGTCTCCCAGCCCCCCAGGAATTCCGGAACCTCGGAACAGGACTGTTGCTTTCACACCCGCATGATGCTGACTCACACTCTTGTTGGCGGCAGGCTTACTTGATGTGGCACATCCGGCAGAGTTCGGGTCCGAAGTGGGGACCGTAATCGTAACCTCGCAGTAGGTTTTCGCCGACGCCGGACGTGTGAACGTCATGACAACTGGTGCACTGAACCTTGCTGTCCGGATCCAGCAGGTCAGCGGCGATCGTCGAACCCAGAGTGCTCGCCTCTGAAGGGTCCTTCAATGCCCCGTCCACGGTCGCCAGGGCCGAATCGTAGACAAAGGAGATCGGGTGCGAATTCGCCAGATCGTCGGAGCCGAACGTATGTTGGGGATCAAGCCACGCGAAGTCGGGATTGGTCCCGTCGTGGCAGCTCAGGCACAACTTGGAATCCCCGCTGGGCTGACCGTCAATAGTCCCTTGAAACGAAGCGCTGGAGTACATCGTGAACGTCAAGGTTGTCTCCCGCCCGTTCCAGAGAGGAACCCCCGGTAAGGTTTGGGCGTTGTGCGGAGTATGACAACCCTGGCAACCGAAAAGGTCCGAGTGGGCCAGTCCCATAACCCCGGTTTGCGTTAACAGTCCTATCAAAATTGCCAGCACACCGATTCGTATTAAACTTGCTTTCATAACCACTTCTCCACATCGAAATCCGGGGATAGATTGTGCTTCAGTCACTGACAAACAGCGCGGATAGTGCACATGTTCGTCCCTCGTTACGCAACCCGAACCAAGGAGCAAGTCAGTGCTAAGCGGCCTCCAGATTCATCACACGACCTGAGATTATTATAGCCCAATGTCGTGCCCAAGTCAAGATGTCAGCCTATCGCGTGGAAGAAATTCGCTCACTTTCTACCCGATAATGTTGTGCTTCAACAACGACGCCCCATGGGTGGAAGGAGACGCCGACGCCTCGTAGAAAATTCTCATACATAAGAATTGAGTCATTTCTCCCTTATCATTCGTTAGACATTCCGGCCTGTTGACTCTGGCTCGACGCGGTTTCACCAAAGAGCAGTGACAAAGCCGTGCGGTACGATTTCATCGCCTCTTCGGTCCGGCCCTGCGCTTGCTGAGTTTTTCCAAGCTCAAACAGTGCGCGAATGGACGTGGGGTCAAGCGTCGTGGCCTCAAGCAGAATCTTCTCGGCTGTCTCGACCTCGCCCATTTGACGTCTCGCCCAGCCGGAGATCACAAGCAGCCTTGCCTCTTGCGACTTGTCGTTGGTTCGCAGCCTTCCGGCCAGGTCGAGTGCTTCTTTGTTTCGTCCCACCTTGCACAAAAGCTCGCCGAGTTGCAAACTGGGCTCGATGGCATTGGGATCGAGCTGGGCGGCCTTTTGGAGCTCGTCGATCGCCGGGTCCGTTCGACCCTTCCTCTCAAGCATCTTTGCCATCTGCAAATGTCTCTGGATCCGAGCCGCAACGGTGTCGTTCGTCACAGTCCTGACTTGTTGCGCATCTTCCAGCGCTTCTTCCTGGACCATGCCCAAAGCTTGCTCTATGTGAACGCGTACGATGGGAATGAAGTCGTAGCCATATCCCGCTTTTGTCCACGTGACGACGTCGTCCTTTCCGGCAACGACCACCGTCGGTGCCGCGATAACGCCGAGCTTGCCCCAGAGGTGGAAGTCGCCGTCAAGCAAGACGGGGAACGTGTGTTTGAGGTCGAGCGTGTGTGAATCGGATACCTGCTTGGCGCCTGGACCGCTTATCACGCCCACAAAATCGAGCTGGCGAGCGCGTCCTTGCAACTCTCCAATCACCTTCTCGATGTCGGCTACGGTTCGCTCCATTCGCCTCTGAGCCGGCGGCAGAAAAACAAGGACGAGAACCTTGTTCGCACCGTGAGTGTAAGTAAAAGTGCCTCCTTTCTCATCCGGCAACGAAAACTCCGGCATCTGTTCGCCTACCGTCAGCTTTCGCAGGTTCGCTCGGGCCGACGCAACCGGAAACAGCATCTGTGCTGAAAGAGCCAAGGCAAGGAGACTTAACAGACTCCGACGGAAAGTCACGCGAGGGCCGCTCCACACTATCTGTCGAAGCGGACTATTCAACGTTGGCTCCATCATGCTTTCACCTCCATGATTGCGGTCATTCTTTTGGGTATTGGACGGGTGACTGGCGATCGTACGTGTACGGCAAGTGACACCCCGGCGCGCATTTGCCCCCGGTAGGCGTCTTTTCAAAATTTATCGGCAGATCCCAGACGCCATAAGGGACGCTGGCGCGTATGTGTTTCGGCAGGTTGCTCGCGTGTGTCGCGTGACACGAGCGGCACGTCCTTCCTCGGTCAGGCTTGTTGACGTGCACATAATGTAGATTCAAGGTGCCGTTTCTGAAGTCGGTCAGATCCGAAGTCTCTTTGGTCAGGACGACCGTTTCCGGGTGACAACCAAAACAAAGCGCGTAGTTCTCCTTACTGAAGGGCGCGTAAAATTGCGGAGGATACTCCTTGGCCAGCAGGCGGAAGTGTTCGCTGCCGTGGGCGATGTGGCATCCACTGCAATCATTGTCGGCGACGGGGCCATGCAGATACTTCTTGTCCTTGATCTCATCTGTGATGGACGGCAAGGTCTCGTCGTCAGCCATCTTGATGGGCTTGTCATGGCACGCCGTACACAAACTCATCGCGTCCTTTTTCAACAAGAACTGGACGGTCGAGGCGTGCGGCGTGTGGCAATTCAAACAGCCGCCAGGATCGGAGACGACCTTGTGCTTGTACTTCGAGTTCTCGGCGACATTCTGGATATCCTCATGACAGGAGTAGCAGAGCTGTGGCGCGGCGTTCTTAACCAGTTTGGGATCGTTGCCTCCGTGCGGATCGTGGCAGCCGAGACAGTCGTTTTTTGCCGGTTCGTGAACGAAATCGTACTTTTTCAACTCCGTCTGTGTCACAACGTGACACGAAAAACAAAGTTCGGCGCCTTCGCGGGCCAGAAGGTACTTATGGTCGGAGCTGTGTGCGTCATGACAAATGGTGCATTCACCCGCGGCTACAGGCCCGTGCAGGAAAGCCATTCCCTCCGTCGTCTCGTGGCAATTGGCGCACAGCGCATTAGTGTCCTTGGCCACGAGCAAGAATTCAGAGTCGCTGCTGTGTGGATCATGGCATTGCGTGCATTCACCCGTCACCAAAGGCTCGTGAACGATCTTTCCCGTCGTCTGCTCCAGATGGCAATATTCACAGAGATCGTTGCCCTTGCGCAGGAATTGGTACGTATGCTCGTTAGGATCCAGAGGCTCATGGCACGACGTGCATTCACCCAGACCCACGGGGCCGTGCACGTGGGCTTTCCTGCCGTATTCTGCGTGACACTCGGACGTCACGCATGTCTTCTGCAGAGAAGTTGGCTTTTCCACCGCACTCGCGCCGGCCACCCACACGCACACGCATACAACGACCAGCTCGTATGTCCTGTTCAACATCATCACCCCTTCCAATACTTACAATTCCACATATAGGTCCCTTGTCATAAGACGCGGGTATTCAGCGCATTGCGTACCCGCAGCATTTAGTGCATCGCCCTCAGAGCACTCGGTCGGCGACGGTAAAGCAGCACGAGCACGCCCGACTTAGTCTTCAAGTGAACGGGCTTGTCCAACTCTAGAACCGCCTGGCGTCCCGTTCCGTCTCGCATGATCGTCGCGACGAGAGCAGGATGCAGCAACCTGTCCGAGCGGTTTTTCCACTCGGTCTTAATGATCGCCCCGTCCACGATCTGTTCAATACTGAAAGCGTAGTCTTTGTCCGCAAGAGGGTAAGCTCGTCCGATGACGACCTTTTCCCAGCGTTTCTTTCCCTTTTTGAGCCGGAGCGTCCATGCCCGGGTCCCGCTCGCCACCGTGATAATGTGACTTTCCTTTGCATCACCGAGATCGAAATCAGTGAACCTCATGCGAAAGGGAAGCTTCTTGCTTTCATGTGGAGAGGACGGGAATCTTGCCCAAAGCCAATGCTCGACCGTCTTGCTGCCGTCGTTGAGAAGAACCTTGACGGCGGGATTGACCGGACGGTCGGATTGGCTGAACACCTTCTTCGTCTTAATATCAATCGCGTAATGTGGAAGGTACTGGGCAATAGTGACTTTGTACCTGGACGCCGGTATGATGACAGTCTCCTTCGGCCTTATCACGCACTCGAAGGGCTGTAGGCCGTCGCCAGACCAAATGGACAGGACGCCCACGGCTTTCGGATCCGTGACCTTGCGCATCAGAGCTTCCGCCGTATCAGGATTGTGGAGTCTCCTTATCGAAATACTCCCGATAGGAGACGACACCGACTGTCTGGCCGGGTCCTCGGGGCTGAGCCAGAGGTGTTGTTCCATGCTCTTGCCCTTGATGGCTAGCCGGGCCGCAATTCCGCCGCCGGGATGTTTGATCGCATCCGTCTCCCAGGTC
>JARRQQ010000175.1:0-10391 GCA_037381725.1 Sedimentisphaerales bacterium | reverse complement strand
GTTCAGGAACTCCCCGCAGAACCGACACTTGACGGCTGCCGCCTGAATCGTCTCGGCACAGAACGGACACGCTTTTGTCTTCAAGTCAATGACTACCATCATCTTGTATATCGGACAGGCGGCCGGGATTTGAAAAGGAGAATCTGCCGCAGGCCGTGGTCCCCTGCGGGAATAACGCCGAATCCACTTAAGGCATGGAGAGATTATCGGGCACACCAGCCGACCGGAGTAGATGCTTACCAAGTAGTCAGGCGAAAAAAATCTCATAAGATATGTAAAAAATACTTTACACTATGTAAAGTTTACTTTACATTGATATTTATGGTGAATTCAACAATACGAATAATGCTGTGAGCAAGGTGCGAAGGAGAACGAAAATGAAGACTATCTCAATTGTGGTCATCATGGCGTCGCTTATCCCGGCCGGGCGGGTTGTATCGGGCGAGCAGCCGGGGATCAACGAGAAGGTTGATCAACTGAAGATTGGATCATCGAGCCTCGAAGACGTTGTACGCGTTCTTGGCGAGCCGTCAGGGTACTTGTGGGGCGGTAAGACCTTCAAGAAGGGCAGCCTGCCTGCAATTTTCATCGCCGCCTACCCGGATGATATTGGTATCGTCATCTCCGGCGGCGTGGTGAATGAGATACGGTTCGAAGGCCCACGCTCCAAATACCTTTTCATGGGCCGAATTGGTATCGGCAGTTCTCTTGAAGACGTGCTTGACGTGGTGGGCACGCCGGAGGAAACGGTTGAGAATGATCCGATTGGGTTCAAAGATGGCGTTCTGTACAAGGACGTACAAGGTCAAAAAGGGGCTTGCTATTACGCGCGCTCTGATAAGAAGGTCCGAATGTTTTTCCGGGACTACAAAGTGGCGGCTTTGTATCTCACCAGGGGAAAGCCCGATACTGGTTCCGGCGCATCGTATCAAAAAGTCCAGCCTATCCACTCCGTCAAAGACTTCGATGACGTCCGGTTTAGGGATTTGAGTAAGCTCGATCTCACCGGAAGGCGGGGACTCATCCAAACATTGACGTTCAATATGGGTACGGTTTGGCCGGCGGATGACAAGTTGCCGTCCGAAGAAAACCCCCGCGTGATTATGAAAGAAGGGATGAATCCGGGTCTGGGCATTCGGAAGATCCACGAGCAAGGGATAACCGGAAAGGGAATAAATGTTGCCATCATCGACCAGCCACTATACCTCGATCATCCGGAGTTCAAGGGCAAGATCGTTGAATACTTTGATACCGGGTGCGGCTCGGAATCCAGCATGCACGGGCCCGCCGTCGCGAGCTTGCTCGTTGGAACGCACTGCGGGACAGCCCCCGGCGCCAGGCTCTATTATGCCGCCGCCCCTTCCTGGCTGGGGGATTCGGCTTACTACGCCAAGGCGCTCGAGTGGATCATCGAGAAGAACGCCGAACTTGCCGATGGGGACAAGATTCAGGCCGTCTCAGTTTCCGCCGCCCCGTCCGGTCCCGGCTCGCCATTCACGAAGAATAACGATCTGTGGGTGCAGGCGCGCAATCGTGCCCTGAAGGAAGGAATCCTGGTGCTCGATTGCACGAGCAATTACGGATTCATCAGTTCGTGCTGGTGCGATCCGAACGATCCGGAAAGCGTGGGAAAATGCAAGCCGGGCTTTCCGGGTATGGCGGGATGGTATCGTTCAAGTAAGCTTCTGACTCCCTGCTCTATCCGAACGACCGCTGAGCAATATGAAAAGGACAAGTTCAGCTATCAATATACCGGTCGGGGCGGTCTTAGCTGGGGAATCCCCTACGCGACGGGTATTTTGGCCCTCGGCTGGCAGATCAATCCCGGCCTGAGCGCCGCCCGGGCGAGAGAGTTGCTCTTCGAATCCGCATATTCAACAACCGACGGCTTGAAGATCATCAATCCCGAAAGATTCATCGAGCTCGTTAAAAACACCAGACCTGGGCAAGAGGACAAAAATAATGAATAGGACACAAAAAGGCGCACTGTTGACATCGGGGATTTCGCTTCTGCTTCTTGCTTTAGGCGTTGTTGTCATCCCTGTGCAAACCGTGACATCAGTAAACTTATTTAGGATTTGGTTATGGGTCATTTCACTTTTCATAATCGTCTCGGTCGTCTTGCTGCGCACCAAACAAAGCCGGGCCGAGGTGGATTTCGACGAGCGAGACAACGCCATAAAGAAGAATGCCGTGTTAGTGTCATTTGTCTCACTTTGGGCTTTGTTGATGGCCGCCAGCATCATTCCTAACTTGATCGTGGGGGATAATGGCGCGGTACCGGTTTGCTTCCTGCCCGTCATTAATTTCGCCGTGTTTCTAATTGTCATGCTCGTTTACTCCGTGGCCATCCTGGTCCAGTACGGCCGGGGGACGAAAGGACAATAATCATGAACAAAACGCAACAAAGTGCCTGTTATGGGATACTATTATCGTTCGTTCTCGTGGGATTAGTTGTTTTTGACCTGATTGATACGCTTGTCGGCTTGCCGGTAAAGTTGCTGGTCGCCTTGGTCTGGGGGAGCCTTTTGCTCGGACCTGTTTATTTCATTGAGAGAAAGGAATATCCGCACAGAGTTGACATAGACGAACGCGACAAACGGACTATTAAAAGGGCGTTGCTTACCAGCATTGCCGCTCTTACCGGGATGTCTGGTGTGGTGTTTGTGATCGCACTCTTTGTCCTTGGTATCAAAAGGTCGATATCCGTCACGATGGACGAGCTATCGGCGGTTATCTACTTTACCTTGATCACATTCATTCTTGTTCTATCCTTCACCGTCTTGATTCAGTACCGCCGGAGGACGAAAGGAGAAGAATTATGAATAGACAGCAAAAAATTGCCCTATTCGTGCTTATCACATCATTGTTCGGTATGTTTCTTGGAATTACATTAACCTTGATGAAACATTACGTTCCGGATTTTCCTAAAGGGACCATTGCTTTCGGTGGCTTTATTTTGTCGCTCGCGATGTTTTTAGTTATAAGCCGCATCCTCAAAAAGAAGAAAAGTGACGTTGTATCCGACGAACGAGATAAGCAAATTGAGAAAAATGCTTACTTAGCCGGCTTCGGTGCGGTCTATCTGCTCGTCATTCTCGTTTCCTACTTACCGATTGGTGTAGCTCCGGAGACCAAAATATCCACGCAATGGTTTCCTTATCTGTTTCCGATAGCTGTGCTCTGTCAATGTCTTGCGATGTCGATATCAACTCTCATTCAATACGGCCGGGAACCCGAAGGAGAAGAATCATGACTGAAAAAGAAGAAGCGTGGGTTGGACTGTTTTTGGGTGTGCCGATTCTGGTTATTCCCAGTGTTGGTGCGGTGTTCCTCGCTTACGACCAGGGACTATCCTTTGCGCCCTTGTTCATGTTTACCGGCACGGTCGTCTGGGGCGGTTTGCTCTGGTTGCTGCCTTACATTCAGCGCAAGTTCCACAAAGGCAAGAAGAAAATCACGTTCGACGAGCGGGACCAGTTCATCCACAAAAGAATCGTGATGGTTTCATACGTTGTGCTCTGGCTCTATTTCGTCGCGGCTTGTGTGATAACCTGGTGGATCGCCGGGCCACATGGCACTATCTCCGTCAACGTGATGCCCTTGACACTCGTGGGCGGCCTTGTCCTTTTTAATTGCGTGCAAGGTCTGGCCACCTTGGTTCAGTACGGCCGGGGAGGCAAAGAAAATGAATATAGCACAGAAAATGGCATGGGTTTGTGTGATCTGCATGTCGTTGGCTATTGCGGCAACTCTTACCGTGCTGCTGATACAGTTTTTAGTCGGCACACCAAAGGCTCTCTATGCCGTGGTGATCCCGTGGGTGGGCGCGCCGCTGAGCGGATTGATTTGTCTTTTCATACCAAAGGACAAGGGCAAGGTGACACGTGACGAGCGCGACGTGATGATCAGAAAGAACGCTGCTCATGCCGGGTTTATAGGAGCGTTTCTCTTTACGTGCTTTGCCTGCATGACACCTTTTTTTGTTTTAGGCCCTGACGCGGCGATATCTGTCAAATGGCTGCCCCAGATATGGGTTGGCACCTTTGTGGCGCAATTCTTCTTCTATTCGCTGACGATCATTGTCGACTATGGTAGGGCTGACAAAGGAGAAAAATCATGAATAAGGCACAAAAAAGAACTTGGCTTACTCTTGTAATATCACTTGCAGGGATATCGCTTGGGGCCACGGCAGTTACGCTTATCAAGATCATGCAGTTAAATATAGCGAATCCTAACCACCATACGGCCCTCAGATTATTAAGCCTTCCTTGTACGATTCCTCTGATATTGATGGTTATCTTGTCATGGCGATTGCCTATAAAGGGATATGATGAGCGGGACAGAGAAATCGAACGAAAATCAATGGGCTACGGCGTAATAGGGGCTTTCGTCTTTTTAGGTGCCGCGGTACTGGTTTTAGGTGCTGTGAGTCCATTTGGCTCAATGAAAATCTTCTTTTTATCTTCTTTGGTTTATTTTGCTTTCTTCGTTTCGCAAATAGTTTCGTCCGTCGCGGCACTGTTACAGTACGGCTGGAGGGCCAAAGATGGGGCATGCTGAGTTGAAGAATCAAATTCGCCGGCTGCGGTTTGAGCATGGGGAGATGACGCAGCAGCAGTTGGCCGATAAGGCCGGCGTGACGCGTCAGACGATCATCGCCATCGAAGCCGGCAAGTACGCACCCTCGCTGCCTCTGGCGTTCCGCATCGCCCGAACCTTCGATGTCCCGATAGAGCAGGTCTTCGAATACAACCACGAAAGTCAGGCACTTTAATACCACATGGTCCGGCGGATTGTCCTTGCCTGATGTCCTGGTCTTTTGATACACTGTGGCTTGTATTTGGGGTTCTTGAAAGCCTTGTTCGTAGTTCAAGAAGGGAGGCCACGTGTGATGTCTTATCAATCGAATAGACGAAATTTTTTGAAGGACGTTATTGGCGGCGCGGCGGCGCTGACCATATCGGGATCCGTAGATAGTTTAGGACGAGATGCCGGCCGCTCCTCCGCCGAGAAGCCCAATATCATCTTCATCATGGCCGACGACCTGGGCTACGGCGACTTAGGTTGTTACGGGCAGGCCCGAATCCGGACGCCCAACATCGACAAGCTGGCCACCCAGGGGATGCGCTTCACCGATCACTACGCGGGCTGCACGGTATGTGCGCCCTCGCGCTGCTCGTTGATGACGGGCTTGCACACGGGCCATAGCTACGTGCGGGGCAATAGAGAAATCCAGCCGATGGGGCAGTTGCCTTTGCCGCCCGAGACGGTGACGGTGACGAAATTGCTCAAGCAGGCCGGCTACGCCACGGCCCTGACGGGCAAGTGGGGCCTCGGCGGGCCGGGCAGCACGGGCATACCGAACAAGCAGGGCTTCGATTATTTCTTCGGCTATCTTTGCCAGAGGCACGCCCACAATTATTATCCGGAGTTCTTATTCCGAAACGAGGAGCGTGTCCCGCTACCGGGCAACAAGGTGGCCAACCCCCGGCCGGACGGCGCGGGCGTCGCGGTGAAGCGCGGCCAGTACTCGGCCGATCTGATCGCCGACGAGGCGCTGAAATTCATCGAAGCGAACAAGGACCGGCGATTCTTCCTCTACATGCCGGTCACGCTTCCGCACGCCAACGACGAGGCCGGACGGAACGGAATGGAGGTGCCGGATTATGGAATCTACAAAAACCGGGACTGGCCCCAACCGCAGAAGGGACACGCGGCTATGATCACCCGTCTGGACAGTGAAGTGGGCCAGGTCATGGAGAGCTTGAAAAGACTGGGAATTGACGGGAAGACCCTTGTCTTCTTTACGAGCGATAACGGTCCGCACCAGGAGGGCGGAGCAAATCCCAAATTCTTCGACAGCAACGGGCCTCTGCGCGGGAAGAAACGCGACCTGTACGAAGGCGGGATTCGCGTGCCACTGATCGCGCGCTGGCCGGGCAAGATCGAGCCGGCGACGGTGAGCCATCATATCTCGGCGTTTTGGGATTTTCTGCCGACGTTCGCCGAGTTGGCAGGCGTAGACTATCCGGCGTCGGTGGACGGCATTTCGATGGTGCCGACGCTCTTGGGAAAGCCGGCCGCCCAGAAGGAGCACAAGTTCCTCTACTGGGAATTCCACGAGCGAGGTTCGAAGCAGGCCGTACGGATGGGCGACTGGAAGGCCGTCCGATTCAATGCCACCGGCAAGCTGGAATTGTACAACCTTAAAAACGACGTCGGCGAAAAGCACGACGTGGCCGACCAGCATCCGGACATCGTGGCGAAAATAGTGGATTACCTCAAGACCGCTCGAACGGAATCGCAATTCTGGAGCCTGTAGAATTCCGTCGGCGCGGCACAACCCCATCGCAACTGCGTGTGCGATCCCGATGTACATAGGGATACACCCTGGGGTCCTGCCGCGTGGGGCGCTGATATTACGACCGAGGCGAACCCAGGCGGAAGAATCCAGCCGGCAACTTGAAGCAAGTTTCATTGCACGCCAGATGTCTCGGCTTCGCTCGACATGACAAAGGATCCCAGGTGGTTTGGACCGGAGCGTCCCGCCCGCCTTGTCATTTCGACCGAGCGCAGCGGGCGGAGAAATCTGGCTACGATTGCCAACGTCTCTCGCCCACAAGCCGGATGCCTCGGCTGTACGTGGAATGACACACTGGGTCTTTATAGACTGCCACACTTCTGCTGGTAGCCCTCAAAGCGCTAAACGCGGGCGGCAGTTGTCATAGTCGTTTGACATAGTTGCCTGGAGATGAGGGAAGTTTTTTTCGGGGTAGTCCCATATCTTTGCGGCTATCAGCGCGGTCGTCGGACGGGCGTAAAAAACTCGGGAAGCGGCGGGTTTTTGTTCGGTTTTTGTTTGGGTGATTTCGGGTGCTTTGCCGATAGAGACCACTGCTGATGGATGATCTTCGATATGTGATTGAAATCAGGGATGGAACGAAAATGACGCCCGAAGCCAGTGGACAGATCGAGCCGCTCTGCAAGTTCGGACCCGGCGGCGATTTCGTCGCCGTCTGGCAGCCGGAGCTGACGCAAACCCGCATACTGCCGCGACTTGCGGCCGGATTCGTAGCCGGAGCCGTTGAGATGGTCGCCGCGATCGTCGGCCTGAATCGCGGAAGCGATCCCGTCGGTTCGAACGCCGCGTCCGGCGAGAGCAAGCTTACCGGCTGTTACGAGGGGAGAATAGCCAATGTCGTTGAGAGCCGCGAAACGCGCGATACAACTGACCCCTCGCCAGCATCAGCTTCTGAAGATGGTGGCGTGCTATCAGGAGAGCCGATGCTATTCCCCGACCTTGGGCGAGATGGCATCCGAATTGAACCTAAGCCGAAGCACCGTCTTCGAGCACGTCACCGAGCTGCGAAAGAAAGGCCTGCTCTGCGCCTGGCCCAACAGGGCACGCTCTTTGACGTTGACCCTGGAGGTGACGGGTGACAGCATGATCGGCGAGGACATTCGTGAGGGTGATTATGTGATTTGTCGCCGAAGCCGCGTGGCCGACAACGGCCAGTTGGTCATCGCCATCGTGGATAGTGACAATGCGACACTTAAGAGGTTCTACAAAGAAAAGACTCGCGCTCGACTCCAGCCCGCTAACGAGGACTACGAGCCTATCTACTCCGACAACTGCCGAGTCGAGGCTGTCGTTATAGGTTTAGTGCGCAAGCTTTGACGGAACGACAACACCTCCCTGTCCAGCAACGCGGGGAAATTTTTAATCGAGATGCACGCCCTGGCCCCGTATGCGAGGTTGTCGAGATTCCTGCCGAATCCCTTGCGTTCTGCGCTTGCATCCTTACAATATCAGTGAACACAAGTGAAGCCTCTAAGAAAGGAGCGACGATGTTCAAGAAGCTATCATTCATCATGTTGATTCTACTGTCGATTGCGAGCGGCGCATTGGCGGGACCGTGGGTGAATCTGTTCAACGGCAAGAGCCTGGACGGCTGGAGCATCCACAGCGGCTTTGCGACCTACCGCGTCGAGGACGGGATGATCGTGGGGGCCGCCGTCAAGGGCAGCCCCAACACGTTTCTGTGCTCCGACAAGGAGTACGGCGACTTCATCCTGGAGTTCGAGGTCAAATGCGATCCCAACCTCAACTCCGGCGTCCAGATTCGCAGTCACATTGCCAAAGGCCAGATGTTCTTCGTATTCCGAGGCCCGGACGGCAAGCCCGGCCAGCGCTCGATCCCGACGGACCGCGTCTACGGCTATCAGGTCGAGATCGCTCAGGCGCGCACCGGCTCCTGCGGCGGCATCTACGACGAGGCCCGGCGGGCGTTTTTCATCGGCGAGGTTCGCGACGACCCCGCGGCCAAGAACGCCTTCAAGGACAACGAGTGGAACGCGTATCGGATCGAGTGTCGCGGCAGCTCGATCAAGACGTTGGTCAACGGCGTGCTCTGCGCCGATCTGAAGGATTCGCTGGACGCCAAAGGTGTGATCGGCCTTCAGGTCCACGGGCTGGGAAGGAATTTCCAGCCTTACCAAGTTCGCTGGCGCAACCTCAGGATCAGGGAGCTGGACGCGGGCGAGGCTGACGGCGAGGTCAAAGTCGTCGTCGTCACCGGCGGGCACGCTTTCGAGCACGACCCGTTCTTCAAGATGTTCGACGAAATGAAAGGGATTCAATACACTGAAGCCGCCCAAAAAGACGACAGCGAGTTATTCGAGGACATCCGCGGGTGGGACTACGACGTCATTGTCTTTTACAACATGGCGCAGAATATCTCGTTCAAGCGGAGGCGGAATTTTCTGACCTTGCTGGACAGGGGCGTGGGCGTCGTAGCGCTGCATCATACTATGGCGGCCTTTCAGGATTGGCCACGTTTCAGACAGATCATCGGGACGAGGTACTACGCGAAGGACACGATGGAAGGCGGGGTCCTGCAAAAGGCCGGCACGTACCTGCACGGCGTCGATGAGACCATTCAGATCGCGGACAAGAACCACCCGATCACGCAGGGGATGAGCGACTTTGCGATTCACGACGAGACCTACAAGAACTGCTGGTTCGCCAGGAACAATCACGTTCTGCTGACGACCGACGAGCCGACCAGCGACCGGACCATCGGCTGGGTACGGAATTTCGAGCGGGCAAGAGTCTGTACCATCCAACTGGGACACGACTCGAAGGCGTACGAGAACAGCAACTACCGCCAGCTTGTGGAGCGCGCCATCCTTTGGACGGCCGGAAGACTGTAGTACTCCACAACAGCTTAATTTGTGGATGGATGACAGGAGGGTGGCAGCCTCAAGCGAAGCTTGGGGATGGCTTTTACCCCGACCATCCCCAAAACCTTCGGTTTTGAGGCTGCCACCCAATCGCAAGTAGTGAAGCTACAAATTCGCTTGTTATAGGGTAGTAGAGCGTGGGCGAAAGGTTCTTGCTTCTTAGCCGGGGCAGCCCCAGACGTCGTCGAAGCTGTAGAACCTGATCTGAGGCGGCGTGTCCCGCCATTCGAGAGGTCGACATTCGCGGGCGCCGGTCGTGTAGTAGATGAACCGGATGCTGTTGGCCTCAAGCTCGTCAAGTATCGTCTGCGAGATGCCTGGCTCCAGGGCCGGCTAGAAAAGGAAGTTCATGGGGCACAGATGTGAGCCGCCGCCGACACTCTGAGAGAAGTAGCCGGACAGGATGATTGGCTCGGTGGTGAGCCCTTCGATGCGCGTCTGGTTGAGTTGAACGGAAGTCGGCGTGCCCCCCATCATACTCCAGCGAACGTAGTACTGCACGGTCACTGTCACGCCCGTGTTGGGATCGTCGAACGAGCATGCTTCAAGGGCGTCCTGATCGGTCGGCGCCCAAGGCTGATAAAGGCTCGTTTCCTCCACCGTCGTCACTTTGACATCATCGATGCACACGGGCGTGGCGTGCTCGACTTCGATACCGATCTGGAAATCGTCCGAGATGACTATTGGGTCCTGTACGACGCTTTGGAAAAGCGGCTCGGTTCGCAGCCGGTAGGTCCGAGGATTGCCCTGGTCCGGAAACCGCCACGTGTCAATCAACGCGTACTGGTCGAATTCCCATTGCGGGTCTTCATAGACGTGTTCGGCTCCAGGCAAAGAGGGCAGTTCGGCGGTGATCTGGCTGACCTGTCCATCCGCAACGTATTCGATCCGCGCCTCGGCGTAGGTGCACTCAATCAGACTATCCCGGGTGAGCCAGAGATTCTTCGGCTGGAGCGTCCAGCGGGACTTAAGCCTGTGACTCGTGAAGACGTTGCTGCCCCGGCCCTGGAGTGTGCAATAAGCGCGGGGCTCTCCGAGTAGGAAGGGAGTGGCGTACTCGCCTCGACCCTGTTGCGGGATTTCGCGAATCTGCTTGATGATGAGCTTGCCCTCGGGAGCGATCTTCTTGAACTCAAAATCGAGCA
>JARRQQ010000174.1:0-7602 GCA_037381725.1 Sedimentisphaerales bacterium | reverse complement strand
GACTGGGAAGCTGCCGGCAAGGGACCTCGACCGACTTTTCCGCGGGCCTGTGGAAGTGGCTCTCTTTCGAAGTGCCTGGGACGACCCGGAAGCGCTCTGGCTGGGCGTCAAGGCTGGCTATAACCAGGTCAATCACGGCCA
Source organism: Sedimentisphaerales bacterium (assembly GCA_037381725.1). Taxonomy (GTDB): domain Bacteria; phylum Planctomycetota; class Phycisphaerae; order Sedimentisphaerales; family Anaerobacaceae; genus JAFGTG01. Next base: position 7,461 of record JARRQQ010000174.1, on the reverse strand, counting down.
CCTCGATCTGGGCAACTTCGAGCTGGACGCTCTCGGCGTTCGATGGGTCCGCGACCTCGGCTCGGACAATTACAACCTGCCGGGCTACTGGGAAATGAAAAGAGGCGGTCAGCGGTGGAGCTATTATCGTCTGAACTCGAAGAGCCACAGCGTCCCGCTCCTCGGCGGTGAGGACCAGGACCCGATGGCAACCTCCAGGATCGCCAAATTCAAGTCCCAGAAATCGTCGGCGTTCGCGCTGATCGACTTGACCAGCACGTACGAGAAGTTTGCCACGAAGGTGACTCGCGGTGTCGCCATGCTGCATAATAGAGAGGCAGTGCTCATCCAGGATGAGTTCGAGATCACCAAACCCTGCGAGCTTGTCTGGGCGATGACTACTGATGCGAAGATCGCCGCCAACGGGCAACCCGTGGCGAAGCTCACCCTCCGAGGCAAGGAGCTTATGGCACGGATTCTGTCGCCGGACGGCGCTTCGTTCACAACGGAGTCTGCCGAGCAAGAACGGCCTCAGAAGACCAACAGGGGTGTCAGCCGGCTCATCGTGCGGCTGCCCAAAGCAGAGGGCAGCGTTCGAGTCGCGATCCTGCTCTCACCCGTTTGGAAAGATGGATACGTCCATTCTGTCCCCGTCAAGCCGCTGGCAGAATGGTAGTAGCGCACAACAGGTGAATCTGTAGATAGAGTTAGGAGGCAACAAATGCAAACTCAATGGGCCAGGATATACAAAGGATTTCTTATTAGCGTATCTCTGCTCGTGTTTGGTTTCTGTGGCATTTCGGCCCAGGGCGCCGAAGAAAAGAAACCTCAACTCTGCCAGGGCAACTATCAAACCGAAGAGCAGGCGAAAGAGCAGCTTGCGAGGTTTGCCAAAAGCTACTCCACTTTAGGGCAATGGCAGGCAAGGGCCGAGCGCATTCGCGAGGGCATCCTGTGCGGGGCCGAGCTGTTCCCCTTGCCCAAGAAAAGCGATCTGAAACCGATCATCCGCAACAAACGCGAATATGACGGGTACACGGTCGAAAACGCGGCGTTCGAAAGTCTGCCAGGCGTGTTCGTCACGGGGAACCTCTATCGTCCCCGGGGCATGAAGGGGCCTTTCGCCGGCATTCTCTGCCCGCACGGCCATTGGAACGACGGACGCTTCCGGCCCGATATGCAGAAGCGATGTGCGACCTTTGCCCGTATGGGCGCGGTGGTTTTTGCGTACGATATGGTCGGCTACGGCGAGTGGAAAGATGCCGGCTGGGATCACAAGCGGCCGAAGGTTCTCAAGCTCCAGCTCTGGAACAGCATCCGCGCCATCGACTTTCTCACGTCCCTCAAAGACGTTGACCCGACGCGAATAGCCGTCACGGGCGCCTCCGGCGGCGGAACGCAAACCTTTCTCGTCACCGCCGTCGATAGTCGGATCGCCGTCTCAGTCCCCGTGGTCATGGTTTCGGCCCATTTCTTCGGCGGCTGCAACTGCGAAAGCGGCATGCCCATCCACAAAAGCGACACGCACGAGACCAACAACGCGGAGATCGCCGCGTTAGCCGCTCCGCGACCTCTGTTGCTGGTCTCGGACGGAAAAGACTGGACCAAGAATACGCCCAACGTGGAGTTTCCTTACATCCGAAGTGTTTATCGTCTCTACGGGGCACAGGCGAACGTCGAAAACGTGCATCTCCCCAACGAGGGGCACGATTACGGTCTCTCAAAGCGCCTGGGCGTCTACAAATTCCTCGCCAAGCACCTGGATCTGTCACTCGACAGAGTCAGCAAGCCTGACGGTTCAATCGACGAGAGTTTCGTGGTCATGGAGAAGCACGAAGACATGTGCGTCTTCAACGCCGACCATCCCCGTCCGGCGTACGCCGTCCCGGGCGACGCCAAAGAGCTACCCTGGGATTAGCTGACGGCTCCAGGGGAAGGGAGTTAGTGCAGGTCGCACACTGAATGTGGCGTTATCAAGAAGGCGGTTTTTTGAGTTCGTCGATTTTGGGGAGGTCTTTGAGGGTGTTGAGGCCGAAGACCTCCAGGAATTTCTTTGTCGTCCCGTACAGCATCGGGCGACCCAGAACTTCCGCCCGGCCGACGATCTTAACCAGTCCCTTGTAACACAGTGACCGAATGACCTCGCCGACCGAAACACCTCGGATGGCCTCGACGTCGGCTCGAATGATCGGCTGCTTGTACGCAATGATCGCGAGTGTCTCCAACGCGGCGGGGCTGAGCTTGTTGTCGCTGCGGACCCGCAAGAGTTTCTTGAGCCAGTGATTGTAAGAGCTTAGCGTGAGCATCTGATAGCCGCCGGCGATCTGCTCGATTCTAAAGGCATTGTTGCTCGCCTCATATTTGTCATTGAGGCTGCTAATGTGTTGACGAATCTGTTTGGCGCGGGTCTCGACAATATTGGCCAGCCGGGACTCCGGGAGCGGCTCATCGCTGGCAAACAGAACCGCCTCTACCACCGATTCGACCGTCAGATCGCTATCCTGAATCTCTTGCGGCGGATCAGCCTGCTCCGGTTGTTCTTCGTCCACGATTTGACACTCGGTATCTTGATCTTGCAACTCTTGTGTTTCTTCTGTCATATATTCTTCCACTTAAATGGATCGGCGTCTTTCTTGCTTATTCTGATTTTGACTCCTTTGACCTGCTTTTGCAACCGCCTGGCGACTTTTTTCAACATGAACCGCTCTGAGATCGTATGGCTCAGGCAAATGCAGGTCAGCCCGGCTTCCTGGGCGGCCAACGCCTGATGATGCTTCAACTCCCCGGTAAGATACAAATCGGCCTTTTCGGCGATGACCCGGCTGAGAATCTCGCCGCACGAGCCGGCACACACCGCCGCGCGCTTCACGAGTCGCTTCTCGTCCCCGATCAGACCGACGGCCTCAGCGCCGGTGGCCGTTTTGACGTCATGGATAATCTGTGCAACGCGCAATGGCTTAGCCAACTCCCCGACCCGACCCAGGCCGAACTGCCCGTCGGAGCCGTACATTTTGAAGACGTCGAAAGCGGGCGTCTCGTAAGGATGGGCTTTGCGCATCGCCGTAATGACGATGTCGAGCTTGTCCGCGGGCACAATTGACTCAAATCGCATCTCCGCGACCTCCTCCAGCCTGCCCTTTTTGCCGATAGCCGGCTTCGCGCCTTCGTGAGGCAAAAAAGTCCCTGTGCCCCCGGCGCTGAAGCCGCAATGGCTGTAGTTGCCGATCGCCCCCGCCCCGGCGGCAAAAATCGCATTTGAAACCTCCGCCAGCGACTCGACGGGGACAAAGACCACGAGTTTGTAGTTGTCGCCGCCGGGACGCGCGACGTAGTCGCCAATAGGCTTGCCATCTACGATGCCGACCATCTCCGCCAGACCATCATTGACGCCGCCGACAGCCGCATCCAGCGAGGTGTGTATCGAATACACGGCGATCCCCGAACGGACGAGCTCATACACGGCGCGCGTCGGTCCTTCGGCGAGGACTTTCTTCAACCCATTCCAGATCACCGGATGATAGCTGACAATCAGGTCGGTCCTCAGCCGGAGGGCCTCGGCCACGACCGCGCTTGTGGTGTCGATGGTCAGCAAGATATTCTCGACGTTCTTCTGCGCATCGCCCACGAGCAATCCCACATTGTCCCAGTCCTGTGCCAGAGCCGGTGGATACATTTGCTCGATCCTGGATGCTATGTCTTTGACGTTCATAAAGTTATCTTGCACCTTGCGGCGGGTTTGCTGCTATTGCCCTTCCGAGATTCGACACTCCTTGTCGATTAACTGCTCGAATTTCTTCTTCAAAGCCTTGGCCATCGGGCCGACCCGGCCGTCGCCAACCACGTGCTTTTCTACCTTGGTTATCGGCATAACCTGCATGATTACATTCGTCAGAAAAATCTCGTCCGCGCCGAGCACGTCGTCGATGGAAAGGCTCTTCTCGACGAGCTTGACGGAATCTTCCAGGGCCATCTGGCAGACGGTCTTCCTGGCCACGCCCGCCAGGACCGGTGTATGAATCGGCGGTGTGTAGAGCGTCGAATCCTTGACCAGGAACACGTTGCTGACGCAGCCTTCGGCCAGGCGATTATCGACCGTGAACCACAGCGCTTCGGCCGCTCGCTTCTGATGCGCGAGATTCAGTGCCATCATGCGTGAGAAATAGCTCGTTGTCTTATGGCCGCACGTTAGATCGCTCGGATTCTGCCTGAACGGGCACAGCACGACTGTCACGCCGTTCTTGTAGTACTCCGGCGAGTACGGCCGGAACTTCGCAGCCGTGACGAGTAGTGTCGATTGCGGCTTCTCCGCCTCGGCCATCGGCCCATTGGTCAACGTCAAACGCACGCGAGCATCGCTCAGCCGGTTCGCACAGAGCACCTCGTAGACGGCGTCGATGAGAAATTTCGCATCGTACGGATTGTTGATCGACAGGCGGGCGGCGCTGAAAGAAAGCCTGTCCAGATGGTCCACCAGTGCAAAGACGACGCCGTTATGGCTTCGCATCGTCTCGAACAACCCGACGCCATAAAGAAAGCTGCTGTCCGTCACGGGGACGCAAGCCTTCTTGGCGTCGACCAGCTTGTCATTGAGAAAAACCTTTTCCGTCATGATCTCGTATTGCGTCGTGCGTTACGCTTTGTATTCCAGCGATCAGCGCTCTTGCTTTCGTAATCGTTTCCTGCCATTCGGCTTCCGGGTCGGAATCGGCGACAATCCCGCCGCCGGCCTGGGCGAAGGCCCGCCCGCGCGTGATAATAATCGTTCGTATCGCGATATTCAAGCACGCAGTGCCGTCGATCCCGATAAAGCCGATGCCGCCGGTATAAACCCCTCTGGCCGTAGGTTCGGTCTCGTCGATGATTTCCATTGACCGTATTTTCGGAGCGCCCGTGATGGAGCCGCCGGGAAACATGGCCCTGAGCACATCGCAGAACGAAGTCTCCTCGCGAAGCCGCCCGGCGACGGTGGCCACCGCGTGGAAGACGGTCGGGTAAGTCTCGATCGTTCGGGGCTGAGTCACTCTTCGCGTGCCTGGAAGGCATATCTTCGCCACGTCGTTGCGTTCCAGGTCCACGATCATATTCAACTCAGCTTGCTCCTTCTCGCTGCGGAGCAGCTCATTGAATTTTTCGGCATTGACTCGTTTTGCCTGCGGAATGGCTTGATTGTCTTCGTTGATTCTGGGCCGTGTACCCTTTATCGGTTTTGTACTGATGACACCGTCAGAGATTGTGACAAACATCTCAGGGGATGCGCTGACGATGTGAAAATCGCCGGCGTCGATATAGGCTGCGTAACCGCTCGGATTGAAATCGTTTTGCCAGTGATAGAGCGCTATCGGCCCAGCGCTGTAATCACATTCAAAACGCTGCGAGAAGTTGATCTGGTAAACGTCACCGTCATAGATATAGCGCTTTATCCTGCGGACTGTTCGCAGGTAGTCATCCTTGTCCATGTTGCATCGAACACGTGAGAAATCAACGTGGTCAACGTCACCATCCGGAGCATGTGGAAGACGAGTCCGCTGGGACCCAGCCAGCAGCTCTTCCAAAGCGACAAGCTTTTCTTCAGGCGTCTCAACATCATCGTCTAACTGGAAAGCAATGAGCCAAAAGCTCTTCTCGATATGATCGTAGGCGATAACGCGGTCGTAGAAGCACAGCCGAATCAACGGCATGACAAGATCGTCCACGGCCGTCTCGGGAATACTTTCGATATATCGGCCGAGCTCGTAACTGAAATACCCGATCCAGCCGCCGCAGAAGATGCCTGTCGGGAGTGTGTTTTCGAAGTCCCTTTCGAGCTTGTATTTGTTGAGGGCCTTTTCCAATCTCTCAAAGGGGTTGATCTGTCCAGCCTTGAACGTGAATACCTCTTTCGGCTCAGCCGCCCAATAGCTGAACCCTCCGGCTTGCGCTGCCGCTGCATTGCCGCCAAGGATCGACGGCGAGTCCAGCCGGGCAAACACTTCATTCAGTCCGGCCAAATTCGCCTGCCCCCGGACTTTCCTATAATGGGATCGGCAAAGGATAGACCTATCGTCAGCGGCAGCCGTCCTCGTCATTGCAGCCTCAGCACACGGTCACAGTCTACTTCTGATCGCGTCCAAATGCTTCCTGGCATCCGGGACCATCTTGAAGAAACCTTCAAGCTTCTCACATGCGTACTCGTCGCAATACGCGCAGTTCGGAACTCCTTTCTGTTTTCCGCAATTTCTGATCTCACAGACCTGGCAGTGGCCGATATGGCGGTCGCCGTCCGAAACGCAGCCGTCACAATTTATGTCCGCAGGCTTCATCTCGACATTGTACTGTTGCGACCATTGCTGCGCCACTTCGGCTCTTTTCGTGTCGTCATCGTCGCGTGTGGCGATGAACGCGCCACAATTGCCGCAAATCAAGCCACAAAAAGCTGTTACCTCACTCATTTCTTCCCCTTTCGATTGATTGTATATAGCCACCATCTTGCTTTGCTCTGGGCTTTCGATCTGGCTTGCCGCTCGAAGTACAGCGTCATCTCCAGGCCGTCCTCGGTCCGGATCCTGTACCAGTGCTTACGCAAATACTGCTCGCGGCTGCCACTTTTGCATGACCCCGAGTCCTTCCAGACTTCAAGCACCTCCGCCACCGCGTACTCATTCTTTCTCCAGACAAACCGCTCGGGCAATCCTGGCTCGGCCCGCGTCATTCCGGCCGCGTCGAACGTCCCCGCAACCGGCTTGATCGGCTCGCTGACAAATTCTTCACCCATTGGCTCACCGCCATCGTCCGATCACACATACTCATAAAGCGGTACCGTACTCGTCGGGCGAGCTTCTGCCTGCAGTAGTTCCTCAATCCGACGAACAGTTTTCGGCTTTAGAAGTACATCACCGCAGATTGAGCAGACTTCCGCCGGGACGTGGTCAATCACAACCACTTGCCCTTTATGACGTACAGTGTGCGTAATCTTGCGTTGCTCATATTCTCCAGGGCAGCCTTCGATGCTACATTTCATGCCTGTCTTCTCCTTTGGGTCGGCGTTGGCCACTTTGGCGGTTGGGGTTCGTAAACTGTAATAACGATAAGCAAAGGTTGTGCCGTTGTGCACACTATGTGCAACGGGCGACTCTTTTGGGTAACACCATTGATCAGACAACAAGCCCCCCTACGCGCTCAGGATAGTTTTCTATAATTTGCCCCGTGACAATAGCCTCCAGAACTTCATCAAGGGTAATGCCCTCTTCAGCCATTTCTTGCTGAGCATGTTGGGTGATGCGAATGTTCTCTGCATCAGCTTGAGTATGTATTTGTCTGAGAATAGTGTTCTCATTTACCATCAAGCATCCACTTCCGTTTTTAACAGAGTAAGGCCACAATCGCTATTTTTCTATGTATCCTTTCTCTTGGCAGAATTGTACAAAATCGGCCGGATTGTCAAAGACTCTCGTGGCGGTCTGGGTAACGAAGACCGACGGGTTCTGTTTGGCGGTCCAGATGACG
>JARRQQ010000173.1:0-7607 GCA_037381725.1 Sedimentisphaerales bacterium | reverse complement strand
AAAACGAAGGCGTCGAAGATTACGTCCAAGTGAGCGGCTTCTCGATTCTCGACGGCGCCATCATCTCCAACGGTGCCGTCTGCTTTGTGAATCTTCAGCCCTGGTCGAAACGCAAGGCTCCTTCCATGAGCGCCTTCCAGATCCTCAACCGCCTCCAGATGCAGTTTTTCGCCGTGCCGGACGCTCTTATCCTGGCGTTTACGCCGCCTGCGATTCGAGGTCTTGGTAGATCGGGAGGCTTTGAGCTTCAACTTGAAGACAGAGGCGGCGCCGGCATCGAGGCCCTGGAAACCGCCGCACAGAATCTGATGGGACGCGCCGCCTCCGATCCCGTCGTGACCCGTATGAACAGTACACTTCGCGCGAACGTCCCTCAGCTCTTCGTAAATATCGATAGGACCAAAGCGATGAGCCTCGGTGTTCCTCTCGAAACGATCTTCAGCACGCTTCAGACGAATCTCGGCAGCACGTACGTCAATGATTTCAACATCTTCGGCAGAGTCTTCAGGGTTATCGCCCAGGCCGAAACAGATTTCAGAAGCACCAAGGAGAATATCGAGCGCCTCGAAGTCAGGAACATTCAGGGGCAGATGCTTCCTCTCCGGACGGTTTTATCCGTCGAGAATATCGTCGGCCCCCAGATCGTGACACACTACAACCTCTATCCCTCGACCACCATCAGTGGATCTTCGACGACGGGCTACAGTTCGGGCCAGGCGATCAGCGAGATGGAGACGTTGAGCCGGGAAACACTTCCGGAGAATATCCGCTATGAATGGTCCGGCGCGAGCTATCAAGAAATTCGTGCGGGGAACCAAGCGCCGAAGATATTCCTGATCGCCGCTCTTTTTGCCTTCCTCTTTCTTGCCGCTCAGTACGAGAGTTGGACAATTCCTTTCGCCATCGTGTTTGCTGTCCCTATCGCCCTGCTGGGCGCCGTCCTGTTCACCTGGGCACGAGGATACGAAAACAACGTCTATACGCAGATCGGAATCGTCTTGCTGATCGGGCTTGCGAGCAAGACGGCTATCCTGCTCGTCGAGTTCGCAAAGAAATATCGTGAGGGAGGCGCCTCCATCCATGACGCCGCTCTCGAAGCTTCCAGGTTACGATTCCGCCCCATTCTGATGACGGCGTTGTCTTTCGTGTTCGGCACCATCCCGCTGGTCATAGCCACGGGAGCCGGGGCCAACTCGCGGCGCGACCTTGGCACGGCGGTCTTTGGCGGAATGCTCATGGCGACAATCGTCGGTGTTCTGATGATTCCGGTCTTCTATGTAGCCGTGCAGGTCGTCACTGAAAAGATCTCACGCAAAAAAACCTGACAAACAGTGGAAACAGAAATGGGGGACTTGACCAATGCAAACGACGACACCCGTTCGAGAACTATCCAAGAGCCAAACAAATGATACGCTCGACCAGCTTTGCATCAATACAATTCGAACCTTAGCGATGGACGCCGTTCAAAAGGCAGATTCCGGGCATCCCGGCACGCCGATGGCCCTCGCTCCGGTGATGTACGTCCTGTGGACGAGGTTCTTGCGCTACAACCCGAAGAATCCCAAGTGGATCAATCGGGACCGATTTGTGCTGTCCAACGGTCACGCCTCGATGCTCCAGTATGCGGTTCTCTATCTGACCGGTTTCGACGTATCACTGGATGACATCAAAAACTTCCGTCAATGGGGCAGCAAGACGCCCGGCCATCCGGAGAATCTCGTGACGCCCGGCGTGGAAACCACCACGGGTCCCCTGGGCCAGGGTGTCATGAACGCCGTGGGAATGGCCATGGCCGAAGCGCATCTGGCTCAAAGGTTCAACCAGCCTGATATGGCGCTCGTCGATCACCGGACGTATGCATTCTGCAGCGATGGGGACATGATGGAAGGGTCCTCGCACGAGGCGGCGTCCATCGCGGGGCATTTCAAGCTGGGGAAACTCACTTTCGTTTACGACGACAACCATATCAGTATCGAGGGCAAGACAGAGTTGACTTTCTCCGACGACGTTGCCAGACGCTTCGAAGGCTATCACTGGCACGTCCAGAACCTGGGCGAAAAAGCCAACGATCTGTATGCGATAGACCGAGCGTTCCGCCAGGCGCACGAGATCACCGACCACCCTTCGCTGATTATCCTGCGTTCGCACATCGGTTACGGTGCTCCAAACAAGCAAGATACGAAAGAAGCCCACGGTTCCCCGCTGGGCGAAGAGGAAGTCAAGCTCGCGAAGAAGTTCTACGGTTGGGACGAGGACAAGACGTTCTATGTGCCCGAGGAAGCCCTGACCCATATGCGCAAGGCGATTGACAAAGGCCGACAATTAGAAAACGAATGGAACCGTCTGCACGACCAATATCAGGACAGGTATCCTCAATTGAATCAGTCGCTCTCTGACGCATTGAACAACAGGATTCCACCTGACTGGGACCGGAACCTGCCCGAGTTCTCGGTGGACGACGGCCTGATGGCGACTCGTAACGCGGGCGCAAAGGTCCTGAACAGCATTGCGGCTAGGATCCCGTGGCTCATGGGAGGTAGCGGCGATCTGGCTCCTTCGACCAAAACGCTGATTGACGATTCGGACTACTTTGAAGCGGGACAATATGCCAATCGCAATATTGCGTGGGGCATTCGCGAAATGGGCATGTGCGCCTGCACGTCGGGCATGGCCCTGCATGGAGGCATCAGGCCCTACGCGGCGACGTTCTTCATCTTCACCGATTACGCCCGGCCGGCTATCCGGCTGGCTTGCCTGATGAAACTGCCGGTCATCTACGTGATGACGCATGACTCGATCGGTTTGGGCGAAGACGGGCCGACACATCAGCCCGTTGAGCACTTGGCTTCGCTGAGAGCGATGCCGAATATGTGTGTGATCCGCCCCGCCGACGCAAACGAAACGGCATGGGCGTGGAAGGCGGCGATTCTAAGGTCCGAGGGGCCGACCATGTTAGTGCTAACGAGGCAGAAATTGCCCGTCTTCGACCGCTCGCGTCTCGCTCCCGCCGAGGGGACCATGAGAGGAGCGTACGTGCTAAGCAAGGAAGAAAAGGACGTGCCCGACGTTATTCTGATGGCCAGCGGCTCCGAGGTGCAGTTGATTCTGGCCGCTCAAGAGAAACTGAAGGAAAAGAACATCGCCGCCAGAGTCGTCAGCATGCCAAGCTGGAAGTTGTTCGAGCAGCAGAGCCAGGATTATCGCAATGAGGTTCTGCCAAAACAGGTAACCAAACGACTGGCGGTGGAGGCCGGTGCGACTTTAGGATGGTGCAAATGGACGGGCGATCCGGACGCGGTAATTGGTATCACCCGCTTCGGCGCCAGCGCCCCGGCCGCCGATAACTTCAAGCATTATGGGTTCACCGTTGAGGACGTCGTCAGCCGAGTCCAGGACACCCTCTGAGTCCGCGCCCTCTAAGACGCGGGACAACGCGCAAATACGATCCCACTGGAGGAAACACCGATGGGCAAGACGAATCGATCTCTGTTGAGGGGCTGGCACGTTGTAGCTCTGTGCATTTTGACCGGACGGTTGGCGTTCGCAGCAACCGGCGACGGTGACTGGAAACCGCAGATGGAAGCGCTCAAGGATCAACTGGCAGAACAATCTCGCCAGATCGAAGCACAACAACGAGAACTGGAGTATCTCAGGAGCCTGTACGATATGAATAGCCCTTCCGCTCCCAAGGCGGAGAAGCAGGCCGTGCTATTCAGCCGCGTCAGAGATCCGAACGGCTCGACTCGGCCCATTCAATTTGAATCGCTTCTTGCGCCCAAAACCGAATATTCGTACTTTACTCCGTTCGATGAGATGAATCCGGAGTTCCCTTTGCACGAAATGAAACTTGAGATCGGCCGATTGGACGACATGCGCGTCTTGATGGGATTCCAGGCGGTGACCCGGTTCCAGATTTTGCAGAATAGCGACGTGTATTCCGGGGGAGTCCGGCAGCCGGGACTTGACCCGGGCTTTCAGACTCCATTTGGCGATCTGTCGTTTCTCGCAGACCTTGACGGGCAGATACTGGTTTATTACGACCTGTACCTCGCGAGCCGGCCACACGAGCAAACGACGTACGGCCATGAGGGCTTCATCATTTTTCACCGCTTGCCCGGTGAGCTTGGCGAGAACGAACTGATCAGCAGCTTCTTTGACGTCGCCGACGTGAAGGTGGGAGCTTTTGATATCGACTTTGGCGATTCGCGGTACCGCCGGTCCAACAACGCCCGCGTCCAGGATAACCCCCTGATCGGCAATTTTGTCGTTGACCCCGAGACGGAAGAAATCGGCATGGAGGTGTACAGCAAACCCACGGTCTTGAACTGGCTGGTGGGCCTGACGAGCGGCACGACCACCGGACATGTGGACAAAGGAGGTGGCTTCGCGCTGCACGGCAAACTATGGACGGAAATCACATCCGATCTCCGCGGGGCGGTATCAGTTTACCACGTAGATCACAGCGATAACGGATCGGGATACCCGGTCGGTGGGGACAAGTCGTCGCTGTTTTCCGGCAGCCGAAGCGGAGGTCCGTACGATTCAGTCATCGGCGGCGGAGACGCACCCGGACAGATTTTGCCCAGCAACGGCCAGGACGTCATCGCTTTGCAGGGAGACGTGACCTGGAACCACTGGCCTTACGAAGCGTACGGCAATATCGGCTGGACACGGGACTCCGATACGAACGGCTCGGCGGCAGGGTCGCCCGAAGAGAGCTGGCATTACGCGGCTGTGGAAGCCGTGTACCATTTGACGCCCAGCCTCTATTCGGCGGCGCGTTACAGCGGCGCCTATGCCGAAAAAACAAACAACGCGTCTTCGGACGGCATAGTAAACCGCATCCAAGTCGGCGGCGGGTACTGGATTACTCGCACCATGCTCGTCAAAATGGAGTACGTTTACCAGTGGTACGACAAGTTCAGCTCGACCGGTGGTGACGTCGGCGGCATCGACGTGTGGCGCGATCCCTCTTTTGATGGGCTTGTCGTCGAAGCCTCCTTCAGCTTTTAGGAGAACTCCTCATGATCAGACTGCGTATGCTCAAGGGTGTCTCTTGGGCCGAATCAGAAAGGAGTAACCGCAATGTTAATCAAGACCGACGACACTAGCGAAATCCAGCATTCCGCGTCTTTCAGAAGCATCCTGACGATCATTGTCTTTGTGTCTCTCTGTCAGACTCCGCTCCTGGCGGAATACGGGGTGCACTACGAGCCGACCCCTGCGGAGAGTCACGTTCAGATCGATGGAACCTCCAACCTGCATGAATGGGCGATTAAGGGCACGGTGATCGAGGGTTACATCGACGTCAATGAAACGTGCCAATTCAATCCCAAGGTGCAGGGGCTGCCCGGTCTGAACAAGGTCATGGCGTCTCTCAGAACACATGTGGAGATACCTATCAGGTCGCTCAAGAGCGGACATTCGGGAATGGACAAGAATACTTACAAGGCCTTAAAGAGCGCTCAATATCCCAAGATCATCTACGATTTGGGGCAAGCGTCTATCAAAACCCGGCCCAAACCGCCTGATGTTACCGCAGAATTCGACACGGTCGGTAAGCTATCCATTGCCGGGGTCACGCGTCCCTTGAACATGCCGGTCAGCGTAAAACCACTTACCAATCAGCGCGTCCAAATATCCGGCAGGGCTACGATGAAGATGACCGACTTTGGCGTCAAGCCGCCCACCGCTCTTTTCGGGTTGCTCAAGACGGGCGATCAAATAACGATAAGCTTCACGTGGACCGTGGACCGCAAGACTCCAATGCCCCACATGCCTCGATATGCCATTGACCTGGATCATCGCCAGGCCATTACCGGGATGGTGCTTTACTACCTGCAGGCCGACGGTGCGCTGGCGAAGAGTGAACTCGCCAAGGCGAAGGAGGCTCTGGCGCAGGTGCAAAAAGCGACGGAAAAACTCTCTCAGATGCAAGCCGGGCAATTGCCGGAGGACGAAAAGAAGGCATGGGGCGACGACCTCGGAGACCTGCGCGCCGCGTGCGCGGAAGCCGCGAAAGCGGAGAATCTGGAGGACGTCCGGCTGGCCTTCAGAAGACTCTCGCGAGATACGATCACTCTGGTGAGTGATTTCGGATATGCCCCTCTCGAGAGTGACAAACCTTTGTTTAGCTATCGCTGTTCGCGCATTGACCAGCGAGCAAGCCAGAAAGTCTGGCTGCAGAACACGCCTACCGCGGATTCGCCGTATGAGCCACCGGCAAAAGGACAGGTCTCCTGCGGCTCGCTGACCGCTATCTACTGTCCTGAACGGCTTTCCACCCAGAGCCTCAACAAATAGGAAGGGACTGACACTCCAGATTCTTCGCACAAACCGAGTGAATCGGACGCGTAGTCCGTCATGTCGCAAGAGGCCATTTTCATTCTGCTCTTTATGATTGCGATCGCCGTAGCGATGATCGTGCGCCCCTTGCCGATCCCTTACACGGTCGCGCTGGTGGTCACGGGCCTTACGCTCGGCCTGCTGCACGTTTTTGAGGCCCCGCATCTGACGAAGTCGCTGCTGTTCAGCCTCTTTCTTCCGGGGTTGCTTTTTGAAGCGGCGTTCCACATCGAGTTCAGACAGTTTTGGATGAACCGTTTTGCCGTCATTTCGCTCGCGCTGCCGGGCGTGATACTGGCGACGGCCCTGACCGCCATCGTTTTAACGCCGGCAATCAATGCCTTTCACGTCCTCCAGGGCTTCACATGGAAATATGCCCTGGTTTTCGGCGCGCTGATCTCGGCGACGGACCCCATTGCCGTGGTGGGGCTTTTCAGGAGTCTCGGCGTCCCTAAACGTCTTGAGGTGCTGCTCGACGGCGAAAGCCTGCTCAACGACGGGACCGCCATCGTCTTCTTTACGTTGAGTCTCGCTCTGGTCACCAAGAGCCAGATGACCGCCATCGGTCTATGCTGGGATTTCGTCCAGATTGTCGGCGTCGGGTTGCTCATCGGCACGGCGGTGGGCCTGGTCGCCTCACAACTTACCAAGCAGGTAGACGACCCCATGATCGAGATTACCCTCACGATCATCGCCGCATACGGCTCGTTTCTCGTGGCGGAAGAGCTTCACTATTCAGGCGTTATCGCGGCGGTGACCGCCGGTATGCTGTGCGGCAACTACGGAGCCGCCATCGGCATGTCCCCTTCCACCCGGATTGCCATCGAAACGTTCTGGGACTTTGTCGCCTTTGCTCTCAATTCCATCGTCTTTCTATTGATCGGTTTCCAGGTGCGCTTCAGCAGCTTGCTGGGGTCCTGGCGGGCAATCGTGGTGGCTTACCTCGTGGTGATCGGGGCCAGAGCACTGGTCATCGTTGTTGCCACCTCGCTGCTGCACCGAACGAGAGAGCGGATACCCTGGTCATGGAGTGCGATTTTGACGTGGGGAGGTCTGCGCGGCGCGCTGCCGATGGTGCTGGCGCTGAGTCTGGCCCCAAACTTTCCGCACCGTGACCGGATCATTTCAATGACATTCGGTGTGGTGACTCTTTCAATTCTTGTTCACGGCCTGACGATGTCACCTTTGCTGAAATGGCTCGGAATTGTCCGTGAGCATGAGGAGCGAGTCACGTACGAACTGACGCGCGGCAGGCTGCAGGC